>JBILEP010000115.1:0-6572 GCA_044352045.1 Cyanobium sp.
GGCCGATCTCCAGGTCGCGGCTGCGGCTCAAGACCGGGACCGACTTGCAGTTGAGCAGGATGTCGAGCACGTCCTCCCGCACGCCGGGCACGGTGGCGTACTCGTGGTTGACCCCGCCGATCCGCACGGCCGTGATGGCGCTGCCCTCCAGCCCGCCGATCAGCACACGACGCAGGGCGTTGCCGAGGGTGGTGGCCTGGCCGCGGTCCAACGGACCGATCACGAAGACGCCGGTCTGGGAGCGGTCGTTGGCAACCTGATGCTCGACCCGGTCGATCTGGTATTGCAGCACGGTCTCTGGGGATGGAAGGAGGGGTGGGGGAAGCCGGGGTTCAGACCCGGCGGCGCTTGGCCCGGCGGCAGCCGTTGTGGGGCAGCGGGGTGACGTCGCGGATCAGGGTGATCTCCAGACCGGCGACCTGCAGGGCGCGGATAGCGGTCTCGCGGCCGGAGCCAGGACCGCGAACCAGCACCTCGATCTGCCGCATGCCCTGCTCCAGGGCCCGCCGGGCCGCCGCTTCCGCAGCGGTCTGGGCCGCGAAGGGGGTGCCCTTGCGGGCGCCCTTGAAGCCGCTGGCGCCGGCCGACGACCAGCTGATCACTTCGCCGGCGGTGTCGGTGATCGAGACGATCGTGTTATTGAAGGTGCTCTGGATGTGGGCAACGCCGTTGGGCACGTTGCGCTTGGCCTTCTTGGGGCCGGATTTCTTGACGGGCTTGGCCATGGCGGGGGGCCCTGGAGAACCAGGGAGGTGATCGGAGGACTGGGGGAACCCTGGTGACGCCGGTGGAGCGCGCGGGGCGCAGCGGCGGCAGGGGGAGGGGAGGGGCAGGCCAGGGCCTGCCGGCGCTCACTTCTTCTTGCCGGCCACGGTCTTGCGGGCGCCGCGGCGGGTGCGGGCGTTGGTGCGGGTGCGCTGGCCGCGCACCGGCAGGCCGGCGCGATGGCGGCGACCCCGCAGGCAGCCGATGTCCTGCAGGCGCTTGAGGGCCATGCCCTCCTCGCGACGCAGGTCGCCCTCGAGGGTGAAGCCCTCGGCGGCGCCGCGCAGCTTCTGCACGTCGGCGTCGCTCAGGTCCTTGACGCGGATGTCAGGGCTGACGCCGGTCTTGGCGAGGATCTTGCGGGCCCGGGTGAGCCCGATTCCATACACATAGGTGAGAGAAATCTCAACCCTCTTATCGCGAGGGATGTCGACACCGGCAATCCGAGCCACGTTGGGGAAAACGATCAGGGGGGCAAGGGGTCAGGCCGCGGTGCGATCCGGCAGGGGACCGGTGGCCGCAGGGCCTGGAGGGAAGCAAGGGAGCCTGGGCTGCGTGAGGGAAGCCCTTGGCCGTGGGCAGAATCAGCCCTGGCGCTGCTTGTGCTTGGGGTTGGTGCAGATCACCATCACCCGGCCGTGGCGACGGATCACCCGGCACTTGTCACACATTCTCTTGACTGAGGCGCGCACCTTCATGGTGGGGTGCTCTCCGCGTTTGCAAACCGCCACCCTATCACAGGGGTCAACCACCCCAAAAACGGGCGGATCAGGCCAGCAGCGCCTCGATCCGCCCGCCGATCTCCTCGATCGTGCCGGCGGCATCCACCGGCTGGAGCAACCCCAGGCCGCGGTAGTGCTCGATCAGCGGCGCCGTCTGCTCCCGGTAGACCTGCAGACGGTGGCGGATCACGGATTCGTTGTCGTCGCTGCGACCACGGCCCAGCAGGCGCTGCAACAGCACGGCGTCGTCGAGTTCCATCAGCACCACCAACTCGATGCCCTGGCCGAGGCTGGTCAGCAGGGAGTCGAGGGCCTCGGCCTGGGTGAGGTTGCGGGGGAAACCATCGAGCAGCCAGCCGCCGCCATGGCCCTCCAGCCGGCTGCGGACGATCGCCAGGACCAGGTCGTCGCTCACCAGTTCGCCTCGGGCCATCACCGCCTCGGCCTCCCGGCCCAAGTCGGTGCCGGCCTGCACTTCGCCGCGCAGGAGGTCACCGGTGGAGAGGTGCAGCAGGCCATGGGCGACCGCCAAAAGCTGGGCCTGGGTGCCCTTGCCGGCTCCGGGTGGGCCGAGGAAGAGGAGGCGTTGCTTCATGGCGGACAAAGGGAAGGGGAAAGGCGGAACGGGGGGAATCCCGCGGCTACTGACGCACCATGCCCTCGTAACGTTGCGAGATCACGTACGTCTGCACCTGCTTGGCGGTGTCGATCGCCACGCCCACAAGGATCAGAAGGGACGTGGCGCCAAGACCTTGGAAGGTGCGCACCTGGATGGCGCCCTCCACCGCCGAGGGAATGATCGCCACGGCGCCAAGGAAGATGCAGCCCAGCAGGGTAAGGCGGTTCTGCACGCCAGTGATATAGCTGGCGGTGGCCGAACCGGGGCGCACCCCGGGGATCGCCACACCGCTGCGCTTGAGGGTGGTGGCGATGTCCACCGGGTTGACGGTGAGGGAGGCGTAGAAGAAGCCGAAGCCGCAGATCAGCAAGAAATACACCAGGGCATACAGCCAGGGGGTGCTGCTGTTGGGACTGAGGTAGCTGGCCACTTGGATCAGCCAGGGGCTTTTGGTGAAATTGGCGATCGTCAGCGGCAGGAAAATTAGGGTGGAGGCGAAGATGATCGGCATCACACCGCCGGCGTTGAGCTTCAGGGGCAGGTAGCTCTGGCGCGCCGTCAGCATCCCGGCGCCGCCAGCCTGGCGCTTGGCGCTGACAATCGGGATGCGCCGGTTGCCCTCCTGGACAAAGATGATGCCCACGATCGTCACCAGGAAAACGAGCACCAGAATCAGGATGCCGCCCACAGTGGAGCGGTCACCGCTCTGGGCCAGCTCGATCGTGGAGCCCAAGGCCTTGGGCAGGGTGGCAACGATGTTCAGGAAGATCACCAGGGACGCACCCTGGCCGATGCCCCGCTCGGTGATCACCTCGGAGATCCACATCACCGCCATTGAACCGGCCACCAGAGCCAGGCTGGTCTGGAGCACGAACTGCCAGTCGGGGATGTCGGCGAGCTTGTATTGGCGCAGGATCATCGCGAACACCCCGCTCTGCAGAACACCCCAGCCGACGGCCACGTAACGGGTGATCTGGGCGATGCGACGCCGCCCGGCCTCGCCTTCGTTCTTCTGCAGGTCTTCCAGCTGGGGCAGAGCCGCGGTGAGCAGCTGGATGATGATCGAGGCGTTGATGAAGGGCAGAATGCCGAGGGCAAACACCCCCAGGGTGGAGAGGCCACCGCCGGTAAAGATGTCGAGGAAACCGAGCAGCTGGCCCCCCTGCTGCACGAAGCCCTGGAACGCCACCCTGTCGATGCCGGGAACGGGCACATAGATGCCCAGCCGCACGACCAAAAGCAGGCCCAGGGTGGTGAGAACCCGGTCCCGCAGGCCCTTGGCCTGGAACACCTGACTGACGATTTCAGCGGCGCTCGGGTTACGACCCCGGCTGACGAGCATGGCGGAACGGGGAGGAGAGATCTGAACTTAGGGGGCTGCGGCGCGCGGCGATCAGCCGACGCTCTCGCAGCTGCCGCCGGCGGCTTCGATCTTGGCGCGGGCGGAGGCCGTGAAGGCGGCCGCCTGAACGGTGAGCTTCACCGTGAGATCGCCATTGCCCAGCACCTTGAGCGGATGACGATCGCTGGTGAGCACCCCCTCCTTCACGAGGGAATCGAGGGTGATTGTGCTCCCGGCCTTGCAGACGGCCAATGCGCCGACATTGACGATCGTGAACTGGCGTGGGTTGACCAGCGGGAAGTGCTTGAGCTTGGGGACCCGCCGATAGAGGGGCATCTGGCCGCCCTCGAAACCGGGGCGGGTGGGCCGACCGGAGCGCGACTTCTGGCCGCGCATGCCGAAGCCACAGCTTGCGCCCTGGCCAGCGGCGATGCCACGGCCCTTGCGGGTTTTGCGGCGCCGGGCGCCGTCGTTGGGCTTGAGCGTTTGCAGGGTTGGTGTCATTGGGAGCCTCAGGAGTAGATCTGCTCGAGGGAGATGCCCCGCTCCTTGGCGGTCTCCTTGTGGGTGCGCAGGGCCTCTAGGGCCACCATCGCCGCGCGGGCGTTGTTGAGCGGGGTTTTGGAGCCGAGGCGCTTGGCGAGCACATTCTTGATGCCGGCCAGCTCGAGCACCGTGCGGATCGAGCCGCCGGCGATCACGCCGGTGCCTGGGGCGGCCGGACGGATCAGCACGCTGGCGGCGCCGTCGCGGCCACGGCTGTCGGTGGGAACCGAGCTGTGACGGGTGAGGGGCACCTTCACCAGATGCTTCTTGCCATCGGCCACGCCCTTGCGCACCGCCCCGATCACATCACCGGCCTTGCCGACGCCAACACCCACCTGGCCCCGTTCGTTGCCCACCACGACGATGGCGCGAAAGCTCATCTTCTTGCCGCCCTTGACGGTCTTGGAGACGCGGCGGATCTGCACCACCCGCTCCTGCCATTCGGAGTCCCGCTCCTGGCCGCGGCGGTCGCCGCCCCGACGGCTGCCGCCGCCGCGTCGGTCACCTCGGTCACCCCCCTTGCCTTCACCGCGTCCACCGCGGCGTTCTGGCTGGCCTTCCGCCGCCGCCGGCACGTCGGCCGCCGAGGGGATGTCGCTGGTCTGGAGCTGGTCGTTGGATTCGGTCATGGTGAGAGCAGGATCAGAACTGAAGGCCCGCTTCCCGGGCGGCATCGGCAAGGGCCTTGACCCGACCGTGGTACAGGTTGCCGCCACGATCGAAGACCACCTGCTGGATGCCCTTGGCCAGGGCCCGTTGGGCGACGAGCTGACCAACGGCCACCGAGGCATCGCAGTTCGCCCCGGAGTCGAGGCTGGTGCGCAGATCCTTGTCGAGGCTGGAGGCGGCGACCAGGGTGTTCTGGGCGTCGTCGTCGATGACCTGGGCGTAGATGTGGTTGTTGGAGCGGAACACCGCCAACCTGGGGCGGTCGGGGGTGCCGATGAGATGGCGACGCAGGCGCCGGTGGCGCTTCTGGGTCTGCAGTTTGCGGGAGAGGGATGACATGGGAGTGCTCGGGGACGTCGCTCAGGCAGACCTCACTTCTTGCCGGTTTTGCCGGCCTTGCGCAGGATCCGTTCGCCTTCGTACTTGATGCCCTTGCCCTTGTAGGGCTCGGGGGGACGGATGGCGCGCACCTTGGCGGCTTCGTTGCCGACCCGTTCCTTGTCGGCGCCGGAGACCAGCACGGTGGTGTTGTTCTCGACGGCGAAGGTTACGCCGTCGGGAGGATCCATCTCCACCGGATGGCTGTAGCCGGCACTGACCACCAGCTTTTTACCCTGCACGGAGGCGCGGTAACCCACGCCGATGATCTCCAGCTTGCGCACGAAGCCCTTGCTGACCCCCTCGACCATGTTGGCCACCAGGGTGCGACAGAGGCCGTGGCGCTCGCGGGAGCGGCGACTGGAATCGGAGGGGCTCACCTGCACGGTGCCGCCCTCCTGGCTGATGCCGATCCCGTCGGGGAGGGTGCGGCTGAGTTCACCCTTCGGCCCCTTGACGGTGACCGTGAGCCCATCGAGGTGGACAGCCACCTTGTCGGGAATGGGGATCGGAGCCTTGCCGATGCGTGACATTGTCGGGTCCTCCGGGGTTCAGTAGATGTAACAGAGCACTTCACCGCCTACGCCCTGGCGGCGGGCGTCGCGGTCGCTCATCACCCCCTTGGAGGTGGAGATGATCGCCACACCGAGGCCACCGAGCACCTTCGGCAGCTGGCGGGTGTTCTTGTAGATGCGCAGGCCCGGGCGGCTGACGCGCTGGACGCGACGGATGGTGGGCTGGCGGTGCTTGCCGCTGTACTTGAGCTCGAGCACCAGCTGCTTCTGAAAGCCCTCCCCTTCTTCGCTGATGGCGGCGATGAAGCCCTCCTGCTGGAGCACGCTGGCGATGCTGCGCGACATCTTGGAGGAGGGGATGCGGGTGCTCTCGTGGCGCTTCTCACTCGCATTGCGGATGCGTGTGAGCATGTCGGAAATCGGGTCGTGGTTGGCCATGGTCGTGTCCGGGAGAGGGCTCAGTTGCTGCGGAACGGCATCCCCATTTCGCGGAGGAGGGCCCGGCCCTCTTCGTCGTTACGGGCGTTGGTCACGATCGTCACGTCCATGCCCCGGATGGCGTCGATCTGATCGAAGGAGATTTCGGGAAAGATGATCTGCTCCCGGATGCCCAGGGTGTAATTGCCCCGGCCGTCAAAGCTTTTCGGGCTGACACCACGGAAGTCGCGGATGCGGGGCAGGGCCAGATTGATCAGACGCTCCAGGAAGGCGTACATCCGCTCGCCCCGCAGGGTGACGGCGACGCCGATCGGCATACCCTGGCGGATCTTGAAGCCGGCGATGGCCTTCTTGGCACGGGTCACAACGACCTTCTGGCCGGTGATCCTGGCCAGCTCAGCGATCGAAGCCTCGAGGGCCTTGGCGTTCTGGGCGGCCTCGCCGAGCCCCCGATTGACGGTGACCTTCACCACCTTGGGGACTTCGTGGATGTTGGAGAGGTTGAGATCCTTCAGCAACTTGGGCTGGATCGTCTCCCGGTAGCGCTGTTTCAGTGACATGGCGGTGGGGGGGGGCTG
>JBILEP010000008.1:0-19301 GCA_044352045.1 Cyanobium sp.
GGAGGTCCCTGCTGATGCCGCCCTGACATTGGCGGAGTCCTTGCGCCAGGCGGCGCGGCAGATGGTCGGGATCTGGAGCCCTTCCGACTGGCGACTCCATCTCAGCGGTGGCATCACCGCTCTCTCTAGCCAGGATCATGGGTTCGCCGACCTCCTGCTCAGGGCCGAGAGCGCTCTGCAACTGGCCAAGGGGAATGGCCGCAATCAGATTGCGGTGCTCCTGGATGGGGTCTGATGCTGCTAGGGCAACCTTGGCTGTCTTGTGCCACTGCTGCAACCGTTTACAATACCCTGATTCCAGGCTCCCGCCAGTGCACCTTGTAGTCCGTCAGGTCCTGGCTGATTGATGCTGCTCCCCAACCGCTCATCCGAGGACCTTGACTTAGACGATGTTTTACAGGGCATTGGCTTTGCCCTTCTCTTTGCCTTTTTGGCCATTTTGGCCAAACTGGCTTATCCTGTCGCCTTGCTTCAGCCGGCGTGGCAGCTGCGGGTCGGCGAAGCCCTGCGCGGCACCGCCTCCATCCCGCTTGCAGCGATGGCCCTGCTGTTGCTCGCTGAGTACATCAACCCCGACTCCCAGATCCTCGCCCGGCGCGTCGTCTGGCTCCGGCGTCTCTCAGTGGCTGCGGCCCTGGGCTTTTTTTTACTCATCCCCCTGCAGATCAGTGCCGGCCTGCGAGACATCACCCAATCCACGATTGTTGAGTATCGCGAATTGCGCGCTATCCAGGGGGCTGCCAACGCCATCCAGGAGGCGGACACCTCGCAGGAGATGTTTGACGCGATCAAGCTGATTCCTGGCCTGCCCCCCGATGCATCGCCGGCCTTCACCCTCCCCATCCCCGCCATCCGCACCGCCCTGCTAGCCCAAATTCGCCCCCAGATCCTCAAACTTGAGACCCGAATTCGCGAGGTCCGCAGCCAGCGAATCCAGGGGGCCATCACCCTCTTCGCCTTTGATGGTGTCATCGCCCTGGCCTACGGAATCGGCTTCGCCGCGATTGGCCGCACCGCCGTTGGCCGCCCGACCCTGCTGCAGCAGATCATCGGGATCCCCTCCTACCTTCAGCGTCGCATCAGTCGCTTCGTCGAGGCGTTGCTCAGCCTGCCGTCCCTGCTCCCCCGCTTCCGCCTGCCGCGTTTTGGCTTGCCCCGTTTCCCGTCCAGTCGTTCCAAGGGGGGGAACTTTCTCCCCTTCCAGCCCCGTCGCCGTTCCCGCCTCCGCCGCCCCTGGTTCCGCTTCCCTGGCTTCCGCCTGCCAGGCTCCCGTCGCACGTCCGTCAGAACGGACATCATTCCCGAAGAGTGGCTCGACGACTCCGACCAGGATTCCGGACGCCCGTCCTGATTGGCTCCCCTCTGCCCTGCTGCTCTCTTCAGGCCCGTGCCACCGGCAATTCCGCAAGCCGGGTGGTGGCCGCCCGTGACAGGCGCGAGCGGCGCATCGTCCAGCCGGGATGGAGCCCGCAGGCGGCCCATTGGATCGCGCCGCGGCCGTAGCGGCGGTTGAGTGCGTCCACGGTGGCCATCAGGGCCTCCCGTCGTCGCTGCTCCACTTCGCCCTGGGGCACGAACAGATGGTGCTGGAGCTGCTCCCGCGACCGCAGGTCCTGCAGGAGCACGCCGGCCTTCTGCAGGGGCCGGTGGGGGCGGAAAAGCTGCTCCACCAGGGGCAGGGCAGCGGCCAGCAGCACGCCTGTGTCGTCGCTGGCGACGGCCAGCCGCACGCTGGCGGCGTTGCTGTAGAAGGGTTGGCCATGGAACGGGCTGGTGCGCACGAACACGGTGATCGCGCCGGCGCGTTGCCGCTGGCTGCGCAACTTCTCGGCGGCCCGGCTCAGGTAGGTGGCCACCGCCTCCCGCAGTTCGTGTGCGCTGTTGAGCGGCCGGCGGAAGCTGCGGCTGACGCAGGTTTCCTGCTTTGCTGGCGGCAGCCGCACCAGCGGCAGGCAGCTGTAGCCCTGCAGTTCCCGCTGCAGGCGCAGCCCGACCACGCCGATCCGCTGGCGCAGCTCCCCCGGGGGCAGGTCCCGCAGCTCACGGGCGTTGCGCACGCCGCGCAGGCGGCACCAGCGGGCCAGCCGCCGGCCGATGCCCCAGATGTCTTCCACCGCCATCGCCTCTAGCCACGGGTCAGGGTCCGGTACGGCGCTCAGGTCGAAGACCCCCTGCCGCTTCCGCTCGGGGTGGTGCTTGGCGATGCGGTTGGCCAGCTTGGCCAGCACCTTGGTGGGGGCGATGCCCACCGCCACCGGCAGCCCGAGATCCCGCCGCACCGCCGCCCGCAGAGCTTCCCCCCAGGCGCTGAGATCGCCGCCGCGGGGGCGATGGCGGCGGCCGAAGGCCTCGTCGATGGAATAGATCTCCAGCTCCTCCAGCCAGTGATCGAGGGTGCCCATCAGCCGCTGGCTCATGTCGCCGTAGAGGGTGTAGTTGGAGCTGCGCACCAGCACCCCGTGGCGCTCCAGCAGCGGCCGCGCCTGGAAGTAGGGGGTGCCCATGGCGATGCCCAGGGCGCGGGCCTCGGCACTGCGGGCGACGATGCAGCCGTCGTTGTTGGAGAGCACCACCAGGGGCCTGCCGGCGAGGGAGGGGTCGAGCGCCGCCTCGCAGGAGGCATAGAAGTTGTTGGCGTCGATCAGTACGAAGGCCTCATGGCAGCGCGGCAGGGGGCGGGTCACGGCGGGCGCGTATGGCCATCGACTATAGTACTAGTGTACTGCAACGGAGTGGTTGGGTGGCTTGCCTGGCCTGAGCACAATTCAGAAGCACCGCCCAGGTGTGCTCCCCCGCCATGGACCCTTCCCCTTCCCCTTCCCCTCCCGATCACACCTCCCCCGATCGCAGCCATCCGGCCGTGGCGGAGCAGCGCCGGCCCCATCCCCGTCAGCATGAGCACCGGCCCGGCTCCGCCGCGGCCTTCCGCTGGAGCATCGTGCTCAACAGCGCCCTCTCGGGCCTGCAGCTGGCGATCGGCCTGGCCTTCGGATCCCTTGCCCTGATCGGCGACGCTGTCCACAACCTCGGCGATGTCGCCGGCCTGTTGCTGGGCTGGGGGGCCGAGAGGCTCAGCACCCGGCCGGCCACGCCCCGTTTCACCTACGGCTTCGGTCGCAGCACCCAGCTGGCGTCCCTGGTCAACGCCGTGCTGATTCTGATGGCCGCCGCCGTGGTGATCGTCGAGGCCCTGCAGCGGCTGCGCGATCCGCTGCCCGTGGTCAGCGGCCCGGTGGCGCTGGCGGCCGCCGCCGGTATCGTCGTCAACCTGCTCTCCGCTCGCCTGTTCGGCCACGACCATTCCCACGATCTCAATCGTCGCGCCGCGGTGGTGCACCTGCTCACCGATGCCGCCGTCTCGGCCGCCGTGCTCGTGAGCGCTCTGCTGGTGCGTCTCACCGGCTGGGACGCCCTCGATGCCCTCACGGCGATTGGGGTGGGGCTGGCGGTGGCCGCCAGCGGTTGGGGGTTGCTGCGCGAATCCCTCGTCGTCGCCCTGGACGCGGTTCCCCGCGGCATCGACGCCGCGGTGGTGGAGGCGACCCTGCGGGCGCTACCCGGTGTCACCGACGTGCACCATCTGCACATCTGGGCCATGAGCACGTCCCAGAACGCCCTCACCGCCCATGTCTGCCGCCGCGCCGAGGCGGGGGACGACATGGAGCTTCTGCATGAGGCCAAACGCCGCCTCGCCATGCTGGGCATCGCCCACACCACCATCCAGCTTGAGCCGCCGCTCTGATCGATCCCCATGGCCCGTTCCCCTTACCAGCCCTCTCTGCTCCGGCTGCTGCACGCTCCCACCGCCCTGCTGGTGGGCGCCCTCTGGTTTAGCGGCCTAGTCGTGTACGGCCTGCACGACGGGCGTGGCTTCCAGCTTCCCGCCGGCTTCGGTGGCATGGACTGGATTGACCTGCACGGCAGTTTCGGGGTTCCCCTGGTGCTGCTGACAACCGTGTTCGTTCCCTACTCGCTCAGCCTTGGCCGTGCCCTGCTGCGCCGCCCCACCAATCTGCTGCCGCTGCTCGCCCTGCTGCTGGCGGTGGGCAGCGGCCTGCTGATGCGGGAGGACGAGGTGCGGCTGGGGCAGACAGCCAACCTGATCTACGCCGCCCATCTGACGGGGTGGGCGTTGATGACCCTGGCGGTGCTGCTCCATCTGGCCAACACCCTGGGCCGGGGAGGCTGGCCCCTGGCCCTGTCGATGTTTCGCGCCCAGATGCGCACCGGCGACCGCCCGGCGGACTGGCCTTCCCAGCTGCGCCGCCACTTCCGCCGCGGCTGATCCCGCGCTGGGCTTCAGCCCGCCTCCTCCTCCTGCTCCAGCAGCAACTGGGCGAAGGTGGCGTAAAGCTGCTGGTCTTCCTGGTCCTCGGGCTTCCGCTGAGAGGAGCTTCGGCGCCGTTCCAGCGGCGAGGAGGACTGCGAGGTTGACTCCGGCGGCTTGCTGGGCGCCAGGGCCTTGGCTTCCAGGTGCTTCAGCCGCTCCAACAGGTGAGGCGGTACGTTGCCATCCGGGCTGGCGGCCATCAGCTCCCGGAACAGCCGCTCTGGGTTCTGCTCCATCTCCACAGGGTGGCGTGCGGCGGTGGGGCTTGGTTTGGGCTGCGGGGCCGGCAGGGGTTGGGGCAGTTGACGACCGAGAGCCTCCAGACGCTCACGGCTGCGGGGATCGAGGCTCATCGTCGAGGAGGGGGCTCAGCACCCCAGCGTGTCACGGGTTTCTCGGCCGCTGATCGGGTTGGTCCCTGTCGCGACCGCACAGAGGGTCTTGAGGGCATCGCCCCGCAGCGGCACACCGGTGAAATCGGCGCCGTCGATGCGCACGTCCAGGAAGCGGGTGTTGAAGGCGAACGCGTCATCCAGCCGGGCGTTGCGCAGATCGGTTCCCTGCAGCACCGCCGAATCGAGGGTGGCGCCCCGGAGATCGGCGCCGGAAAGGTTGGCGTCCTGAAGTTTCGCCCCGAACAGGCTCGCGCCACGCAGGTCGCTGTCGTGGAAGTCAGCGTCCCGCAGATTGGTGAGGTTAAAGGTGACGTTCTGCAGATCCGTTTCGTGGAAGTCGGCTCCGATCAGCACCTGTTTGGCATAGTCCATGGCCGCCAACGCGGCGGGCGGCAGCGCCAGCCCTACCGCGATTAACAGGGAGAGCGCGGCCGCAGTCCAGAGGCGGAGCCGGTGAGGGGAGGGAATGCCGCGGCGGAGGGGAAAGCGGATCATCCGATACGGGCGGACAAGCGAAAATCTTAGTCATACCCGTGCGGCTGCGGCGTGTGTCAAATCTCGCGGCCGCCTGCAAGGCGGCGCTGCTGGGGATCGGGGCCGCGGATGGGAACGCCAAGGCTGGCTTGCTTGACAGCGAATGGCATTGAAGGCATCCTCAAAGAAGAGGGTTGTTCATCATCTCGCATTTCACAAAATGTCACCAAGGATAGACCCTCCGGCCAGTCAGTCATAGCGCTGGTCAGCCTCAAGGCGGAGCGGTTGGGTCTTATGATGGCTATCGAGATCAAGATCTAAGTCGGCGCAACACCATGGCCAAGCTGGTGCTTCACATTGGCACCGCGAAGACGGGCACCAAATTCATTCAGACTTTTCTTGCTGAGAATCGGCATTCTTTGCTGCGGCAAAATATTCTCGTTCCCCATTTCCTGGGAGCCGGTATCAACCATCGCTGGCTGGTTTTTCTTGCCCAGGATCCTGATCAGGTGGACGCCTTTTCTGCAGGGCAAGGTCTTGGTGAATGCAGCGAGCGGCGCTCCCGCAGGCGGATGGAGAAACTCGCGGAGCTGAAGCAGCAGGTGGCGCTTCACTCGGCAACAACATGGATCATCAGCTCTGAGCACATGCAGTCACGCCTGCGTGACGGCGAGATTCGTCGGCTTAAGGATCTGTTGGATCCGTTGTTTGAAACGATTCAGATCCTCATCTACCTGCGTCATCCCCTGCATACTGCGGTGTCGTCCTGGAGCACCATGGTGAAAAATGGGAACGGCACTCCGAGGTTGCAGGCGCCGGAAAAATTTGCTCATCTATGTGCGCACCAACAGATCCTCGAGCGCTGGCTTGAGGTGTTTCCTCGCGATCAATTCAGCGTACGCTTGTTTCAGGATGAGGATTTCTTTGGGGGGGATTTGCTCCAGGATTTCTGCCATGCCGCTGGCATCGAGTTGGAGCCCACGCTGCTCATCCCGGAGCGGCAGAACACGGCCTTGAGCCATCTCACCATCAAGGTGCTGGAGCGGCTGAAGGTGATGGCTTCCAGCCGTCTCGGCGATCGTCACTCGCCGCTCTTCAGCCAGCGATGGGGAGAGATCGTCCGCCTGGCCAGCCAGCACCTGTCCGCTTTCCCCACCTATGTCGCCAGCGAAAGCGAGGCGGCCCTTTATGCCGACTACTACCGGGACTCGGAGCAGTGGGTCCAACAAACATTCTTCCGGCACAAGTCTGCTCTTTGGGATCGCGGCGTTCCCCAGAGTCGCGACGACGCTGATCCGCGCTTCCAGCCTCAGCTCAGCCCGGAGGAGGAGGCCATCCTGGCCATGGCCGTGGATCTCTGGCTGAGCGCCATTCCCAGCGATCCAATCCCCGATCCGCCGCCCCTCTGACCGGACGGGGGAATGCTGGACTCACCGACTGACAGGCGGCGGTGCCCGACGCAAGGGAGAGGAGCAGTCCCCAGGAATGGGGCAACTGGGCCGAGCGGCGGGCCCTGACCCTGCTGCGCGGACGGGGCTGGCGGCTGCTCAGCCGCAACTGGCGCTGCCCCTGGGGGGAGCTGGATCTGGTGGTAGCCAAGCCGGGGCGGTTGTTGGTGGTGGAGGTGAAAGGCCGCCGCCCCGGCAGTCGTGATGGGGGTGGTCGGGGCGCCCTGCGGCTCGCCAAGCGCCGCCGGCTGGAGCGGGCCTGGGCCTGCTGGCTGGCCTGCCACCCCGAGCAGGCGGGGCTGCCGGTGGAGCTGGTGGCGGCCCTGGTGCCATTGCCGGCCTCGGGACGAGCCTCCCTGGGGGCTCCGGTGCGCTGGATCCGCCTGGAAATCTGAGGGCGGATCCGCCGCCGGGCCAGCTCCCTTCAGGGCTTGGTGGGCGACGGCGCCGCCCCTGCGGGCTGGTAGTCCACCGTGCAGCGGTAGCGGGTGTTATCCATCCCCCCCACCCCGATCTCCTGGCAGCGGCTGCCGGTCACGGTGGCGCCTCGGGGCAGCTGCTCCATCGCCGCCTGCCGGGCCCCTTCCTGATCCAGGATCGAGTCGGCGGTCACGCTCTCCCCTTGGGCGGGGAGGGACGGCAGGATCAGCAGGGCCGCCGCGATCAGCAGCGCCGGCAGGGTGGGGGTCAGCTGGAGGAGGGAGGGAGCGCGGGCTGGCATGACGGCTCGGTGGCATTCCTCCAAGCTGTAGCGAGTTCCGCCGCGATCCGCCCGGCTCGCGCCCTCTCGCCCATGACCTTCGCAGGCCATCGGCCGCGCAAGCGCTTCGGCCAGCACTGGCTGATCGATCCGGGCGTGCTGGATCGGATCGTGGCGGCGGCGGAGCTGCAAGCCGGTGAACGGGTGCTGGAAGTGGGACCCGGACGTGGCGCCCTCACCGAGCGTCTGCTGGCCTCTCCTGCCGCCGCGGTGGTGGCGGTGGAGCTGGACCGGGATCTGCTGGTTGGCCTGCGGCAGCGCTTCGGCACCGATCCCCGCTTCCACCTGATCGGGGGCGACGTTCTGGAGGTGCCCCTGGAGCCTGCCGGTGAGCCCCGCGCCGATCGGGTGGTGGCCAACATCCCGTACAACATCACCGGCCCGCTGCTGGAGCGCTTGGTGGGTCGTCTGGATCAGCCGCTCTCGCCCCCTTACCGGCGCCTGGTATTGCTGGTCCAGCGGGAGCTGGGGGAGCGCATCCGCGCCCGCCCCGGGGAGAGTGCCTTCTCGGCCCTGAGCGTGCGCCTCCAGCTGCTGGCCCACTGCCGCTCCGTCTGCCCGGTGCCACCCCGCTGCTTTGCCCCGGCGCCGAAGGTGGATTCGGAGGTGATCGTGCTCGATCCCCTGCCCCCATCGCAGCGCCTGACCCCGGAGCTGGCCCGCACGTTGGAGCCGCTGCTGCGTCGGACCTTCGCCTCCCGGCGGAAGATGCTGCGCAACACCCTGGCCGGTCTGCTGCCGGAGGCCGAGCTCGCCGCCCTGGCCGCCGAGACGGGCATCGCGCTGACCCAGCGGCCCCAGGAGCTGGATCCCGGCCGCTGGGTGGCGCTGGCGGCGGGCTTGAATCGGCGCAGCGCCTGCTGTGGCGATCGTCCCGTCTGAGCCTGCCCCCATGGCCGAGGTTTCGCTTCTCGCCCCCGCCAAGATCAACCTTCACCTGGAGGTGCTTGGTCTACGGCCCGACGGCTACCACGAGCTGGCGATGCTGATGCAGAGCCTGGATCTCTGCGATCGCCTGGTGCTGCGCGGCACGGCGGACGGCCAACTCGGGCTGGAGTGTGACCGGCCGGAGCTGCCGAGCGGCGCCGACAACCTGATTGTGCGCGCCGCGGAGCGGCTGCGCAGCCACGTGGGCCTGCCCGAACTGGGGGTGGCGATCACCCTGGCGAAGCGCATCCCCGTCGGGGCGGGCCTGGCAGGGGGATCGAGCGACGCCGCGGCCACCCTGGTGGGTCTCAATGAGATCTGGAATCTGGGGCTGGAGCTCTCGGAATTGATGGCGCTGGCGGCCGAGATCGGCTCCGATGTGCCCTTCTGCCTTGAGGGGGGCACGCGCCTTTGTTTCGGGCGGGGTGAGCGACTGGAGCCCCTGGCCGGACCCCTTCGCCCCCTGGCGGTGCTCCTGCTCAAACACCCCCAGGCCAGCGTCTCCACCCCCTGGGCCTATGGCCGCTGCCGCGAGCTGCGCAGCGACTTCTACCTCACCCGGGAGGTGGACTTCGAAGCGCGGCGCCAGGCCCTGCGCCAGGGCCCTCTGCTGACGGCCCTGGCCGGTGAAGGGCCGCTGCCGCCCTTGCGCAACGACCTGCAGACCGTGGTGGCCGGCGAGGTGCCGTCGGTGGCGGAGGGGCTCGCCCTGCTGCGCCGCTGCCCCGATTCCCTGGCGGTGGCGATGAGCGGATCCGGCCCCAGCCTCTTTGCCCTCTTCGCTGATCGGGACGCGGCGGCGGCGGGGCAACGGCAACTGGCAGAGGAGTTCGCCGTGGCGGGCTTTGAGAGCTGGTGCTGCCAGTGCACCCCGTTCGGTGTCAGCCTGGAGGCCACGACGCCCGAGCGATGAGCGACAGTCCCGCCAATCCCCCCGCTCCCCAGGCGCAGCGCAAGGGACCGCTCAGTTTTCTCAGCGGCGCGCTCACGAGCGCCCTGCTCGGCTGGCTGTGCCTGGGCTTCAGTCAGCGGCTGCTCACCTGGTATGCCGCCCATCCGCCCCACTACGCAGCGCCGGTGGCCCAAAGCATCGCCACGGCCGTCAAGACCCTGATTCTGGGCATGAGCTTCCTGGCCACCTTCAGCTTTTTGTTCATCGGCTTGGGCCTGTTCCTCACCTTCCTGCGCAGCCTGCTTCCAGCCGCTGCCGGCTCCCCTCCCTAGCTTGGGGGCCCCGCACCACGCCGATGACTCCCCACGACCTGGGCTTGCTGGTGGTCCTCCTCCTGCCAGGCATGCTGCTCTCTGTGCTCGTGCTCAGCACCTTCGCCGCCGGTGGCTGAGCCGCCCTGAACGGAGAGCGGGCCCCGGACTGAGATAGGTTGGCCGCGCACAGGTCGGCTCAAGCCCCGTGGCGGAAACCCTTCTTTTCAATGCCCTGCGCGATGCCATCGACGAGGAGATGGCCCGCGATCCCCATGTCTGCGTGATGGGAGAGGATGTGGGTCATTACGGCGGTTCCTACAAGGTCACCAAAGATCTTTATGAGAAATACGGAGAATTGCGGGTTCTCGATACTCCGATTGCAGAAAACAGCTTCACCGGCATGGCCGTCGGCGCTGCCATGACCGGCCTACGGCCGATCGTGGAGGGTATGAACATGGGCTTCCTGCTGCTCGCCTTTAACCAGATCTCCAACAACATGGGCATGCTCCGCTACACCAGCGGCGGCAATTACACGATCCCCACCGTGGTGCGCGGTCCCGGCGGCGTCGGCCGGCAGCTGGGGGCGGAACACAGCCAGCGCCTCGAGGCCTATTTCCATGCCATACCCGGGATCAAGATCGTGGCCTGCAGCACCCCCACCAACGCCAAGGGCTTGATGAAGGCGGCGATCCGCGACAACAACCCCGTCGTGTTCTTCGAGCACGTATTGCTCTACAACCTCTCCGAAGAGCTTCCTGAAGGCGAATACATCTGTTCCCTCGACCAGGCGGATGTGGTGCGCGAGGGACGCGATGTCACGATTCTCACCTACTCCCGCATGCGCCACCACTGCCTCAAGGCGGTGAAGCAGCTGGAGGCGGAGGGCGTGGATGTGGAGCTGATCGATCTGATCAGCCTCAAACCGTTCGACCTGGAGACCATCTGCCGCTCGATCCGCAAGACCCGTCGGGTTTTGATCGTGGAGGAGTGCATGAAAACAGGGGGCATTGGTGCCGAGTTGATCGCCCTGATCACGGAGGAATGTTTTGACGATCTCGACGCTCGCCCGGTGCGCCTCTCCTCCCAGGACATCCCGACGCCCTACAACGGCAACCTGGAGAACCTGACGATCATTCAACCCCACCAGATCGTGGCGGCCGCCCACCAGCTCAAGCAGGGAGCGCTCTGAGGCCATGTCGCGACCGCAGGGCTGGCTGGCGTTAATCCTTTCCCTGGCGATCGCCGCCGGCGCCCTTCTCTTCACCTGGAACACCCCCACCGATCCCCTCGGCCAGAAGCTGGGCCTCGACCTGCGCGGGGGGAGCCAGCTGACCCTCCAGGTGTTGCCTGCTGGAGAGATCCGCACCGTGAAGCCCGAGCAGCTGGAGGCTGTGCGTGAGGTTCTCGAGCGTCGCATCAACGGCCTCGGCGTGGCTGAGTCCACCCTGCAGACCGTGGGGGACGACCAGCTGGTGCTGCAGCTGCCCGGCGAGCAGAACCCCACCCAGGCGGCCAAGGTGCTCGGCACCACCGCCCTTCTGGAATTCCGCGCCCAGCGACCCGGCACCGAGAAGGAAATGCAGAACCTGCTTCCCCTCAAGCGCCAGGTCGAAGCCGTTCTCGCCGTCCGCCGGCCCGCCGCCCAGCGGCAGGCCACGGCCCCGGGCCAGAACCAACCCCCCAAGCCGAGTCTCAGCGATGAACAGCGCGCCGAAGCCCTGCGTGCCCTCGGGGTGAAGGTGGCCGCCGGCAGCGGCGAGATCGAGCAGCTCGAGGCCCTCGCCGATGAAGTCAACCGCCGCGTGCTCTCCCTCTATGGCCCCACCCTGTTCACGGGCAAGGAGCTGCAGACCGCCGGTCGCCAGCAGCAGCAGCGGGGCAGCGGCTGGGAGGTGACCCTCAACTTCAGCCGGGAGGGCGGTGAGCAGTTCGCCCGTCTCACCCAGTCGATCGCCGGCACGGGAAGGGTTCTCGGGATCGTCTTGGACGGCCGCTCCATCAGTGAGGCCACCGTCGGGCCGGAGTTCCGCACCGCGGGCATCACTGGCGGTGGCGCCACGATCAGCGGCAGCTTCACGGCCGAGGACTCCCGGGAACTGGAAGTTCAGCTGCGGGGTGGTTCCCTGCCCCTGCCGGTGAAGATCGTCGAGGTGCGCACCGTCGGGCCTTCCCTGGGGGCCGAGAACGTGCGCACCAGCCTGATCGCCGGCCTGGCCGGCCTCGCCCTGGTGGGGGTGTTCATGGTGGTGGTCTACCGGCTGCCGGGAGTGGTGGCGGTGGTGGCCCTTGCCCTTTACGCCCTCTTCAATCTGGCCCTTTATGCCCTGATTCCCGTCACCCTCACCCTGCCGGGCATCGCTGGTTTCATCCTCTCGGTGGGCATGGCTGTGGATGCCAACGTGCTGATCTTCGAGCGGGTCAAGGAGGAGCTGCGCGCTGGCAATACCCTGATTCGCTCGATCGACACCGGCTTCTCCCTGGCCTTTTCCTCGATCTTTGACGGCCATGTCACCGGCCTGATCAGCTGTGCCGCCCTCTTCTTCCTGGGCACCGGTCTGGTGCGGGGTTTCGCCGTCACCCTGGCGATCGGTTTGTTGTTGAGCCTGTTCACGGCCCTCACCTGCACCCGCACCCTGCTCAAGCTGCTGATGACCTACCCCGCCCTGCGCCGGGTTGGCTATTTCCTGCCGGCCCGTCAGCAGCCGGCCGCCACGGCCTCCTGAGCTCCCTTTGCCGACTGCCGCCCTGTGACCGCCGCCCAACCCGCCACCGCCACAAGCTCAGCCGCCGCTGGCCTGCCGGGCCTGCCCTCGCCGCGCTTCCGCATCAGCCGCTGGCGCCGCCCGGCCTGGATCGGTTCCCTGCTGGGCTGCGCCCTGAGCATCCTCGGCCTGGTGCTCTGCTGGAGCAACCCGGCCATCCACGCCCCGCTCCGGCCGGGTCTGGATTTCACCGGCGGCACCCAAATCCAGCTCGAGCGGAGCTGCCCCTCCACCTGTCCCACCCTCGGGGCCGACGCCGTGCGCGATGCGCTGGCCTCGCTTCGCCTCCCCCCCGATCGTGAGGAACCAGCCCCCGCCGTTGGCGGTTCGGCTGTGCAGCTGCTGGATGGTGGTCGCTCGCTTGTGCTGCGGCTGCCCGCCCTGACGGCGGACCAGGGGGAAGCGGTGGTGCGCGGCCTGTCCACCGCCATAGGCCCCTTCAATGCGTCGGGCACTTCCGTCAACACGATCGGCCCCACCCTTGGTGACCGGCTCTTGCGCGGCAGCATCATCTCCCTGTTGGCGAGCTTCGCGGCGATCGCGGCCTACATCACCTTCATGTACAGCGGCGTCTTCGCCTTCCTCGCCCTCCTTTGCCTGGCCCACGATGTGCTGATCACCTGCGGGGTGTTCGCCTGGCTGGGCCTGCTGGCCGGCGTGGAGGTTGATTCTCTGTTCGCCGTGGCCCTGATCACCGTCGCCGGTTATTCGGTCACCGATACGGTGGTGATCTACGACCGCATCCGCGAGCAGAAGAAGGTCTTGGCCGACATCTCCCTGATCGACCAGGTGGACGTGGCCGTCGACGCCACCATCACCCGCTCGCTGTATACCTCTTTCACCACCCTTCTTCCTCTGCTCGCCTTGATCTTTTTCGGCGGCAGCACGCTCTTCTGGTTTGCCGTGGCCTTGAGCGTGGGCATTGCCGTGGGCAGTTGGTCCAGCATCGGCCTGGCCCCCACCCTGCTTCCCGTGCTCTCGCGGCGATGATCGACACTCCCGCGCCGGCCCCCGCCTCGGCCTCTGATGCCTCGCCAGATTCACCGCGTCGCCGGGGCGCTCAGCCGCTAGTGCCCCTGGTGCTGCTGGTGCTGGCGCTGATCGATCTTCGGGTGGAAATCCAGCTGTTGGCCGATCGCTTCACCCTCACCAGCCTGCTCCACGCCATTCGCTACCACTGGCTGGCCACCGCTGTGCTCCTTCTCCAGCCCTCCCTCTGGCGCCATTACGCCCGCTCACCCCGCTGAGCGATCGTCTCGCCGCTGGCCTGGGGGGAGTCGTTGTGGAAGCCATCCCCCTCCCAGCGGTCCATCACATCGCGCACCAGCACCTCCTGGCTGACCACCTGGAGAACCACCACCAGGGGGAGGGCGAGCAGTACCCCTGGAAGGCCGAGCAGCACCCCCAGGCAGAGCTGGGCGATCAGGGCGACCGTGGGCAGAAGGTTCACCGTGCGGCTGAGCAGCAGCGGGGTGAGGAGAAACGCCTCCCCGTTCTGCAGGAACAAGCGCAGGATCAGCACCTGCACCATCTTGCCCGGCGAGACGAGCAACAGGGCCACCGCCATGGGCAGCAGGGTGGCGGCGGTGGGACCGATCGTGGGCACGAAGGTGAGCAGCCCGCAGACAACGCCACTGAGGAGTGCCAGGGGCACCTTCAGCAGCACCAGGCCGGCCCAGGTGGTCAGAAAGACCACCAGCGCCGATAGGGTCATGCCGGCCAACCAGCCGCCGAGGGCTTCGCGACATTCCCGCAGGATCAGGCGCATGCGTGGCCGATAGAACTGCGGTGTGGCGGCGATCAGCAGGCGCAGGTGGCTGCGGGGATCAAAGGCGAGCAGTACCGCCAGCAGAGCCATCAGCAGCAGCTGCAGGGTGCTGTTGGCTGCCCCGCCGGCGATGCCCAGGGCCCCACCGGCAAGGTTCTGCAGCCGGTCGAGGCTGATGTTGGCGATCGTGCTCTCAGCCCGCTCAAGCAAGGGCACCTTCTTCATCAGGGCGGTGAGTTTCGCCGGCAGCACCGGGATCAGCTCCGAGAGCTGCTGGCTCTGCTCCAGCACCTCTGGCAGAAGCAGGCTCACCAGCAATCCCCCCACCAGGGCCACCAGAACCAGCACGATCACCAGCGCCACGGGCCTGGCCAGGGGAAGCCGACGTCGCAGTTGACTGATCAACACATCCAGGGCGACCGCCAGGACCACGGCGCCGAAGAGCACCAGCAGCACCCAGCGCAGCTCCCAGGCCATCAGCCCAAGCACGACCAGTGCCAGTCCCCCCAGCAGGGTGCGGGCGGTCATGACGTTTCACTGAAGCGCTTGCGCTTCCAGGGATCAAGGATGTCGTGAATCAGCAGCTCCCTGAGGATCACCTGCAGGCACACCGCCATCGGTAGGGCCAGGAACAGGCCGAGCGGTCCGAACAGCACGGTGAAGATCAGTTGGGCCGAGAGGGTGAGGCCCGGCAGTAACTGCAATTGGTGGTGCATCACCGAAGGGGTGATCAGGTAGCTCTCCAGGTTCTGGACCACCACGTAGAGAACCAGCACCGCCAGCGCCTTCCAGGGTGAATCCAGCAGGGCGACCGACATGGGGAAGACCGTGCTGAGGGTGGGGCCGATGTTGGGAATCACGTTCAGGATCCCCGCCAGCACGGCGTTGGCGGCCACCAGCTTCACTCCGAGCAACGACAGGCCGATCGCCGCGAGGGTGCCGACGCAGAGGGAGCTGATCAGCACGCCCCCCATCCAGCCGCTGAGGGCCTCGCCGCACTGCACCAACACCTGGCGCAGCCGCCGCCGGTAGAAGGAGGGGGCCAGGAGCAGCACCACCTCGCGGTAGTGGCTGGGCTGGGCGCTGATCATCAGCGCCACCGCCACCACGAACAGCGTCTGCAGCAGGCCGGTGCCTAGCTGGCCGGTCCAGCCCAACAGGCGCAGGGCGCCGCCGCTCAGACCACTGGCCAGGGCCCCCGGCCCATCGCCTTCGGCCCGGAACTGCTGCTTCAGCATCGCCAGGCCGCCATCCTCACTGCCGTAGAGCATCCTGGAGGCGCTCTCCAGGGAGCGGTGCAGCAGATCAAGCAGCACCGAAGCGGCTACGGGCAGCTTCTGCAGGAGTTCGGTGAATTGCTCCACAAACGGTGGGATCACGGCCGTGGCCACCACGGTGATCACCACCAGCACCGCCAGCAGGCTGAGGCCTACGGCCACCACCCGCCGGCAACCAAGGCGCTCCCGCACCACACCCACCAGGGTGCAGAGAGCCATCGCCAGGACCACCGCGGCGAAGAGCAGCATCATGGCCTCGCGCAGACTCCAGAGCAGGAGCAGCGCCGCGACAACGGCGATCAGTCCCAGCCACTGCCCGAATTTCAAGCGTCCGCTGGCTCCTGTTTCGCATCCTGGTCGGCGTCGGACGTTTCGGCGCCGGCGAAACCGAGCTCATGGCTTTCGGCGTAGCGCTGGGCGAAACGCATGAACCGCTCGAAATCCTCCTGGGTTTTCCAGGTGTAGGTGGCCTCGATGGCCGAGGCCCGGCCGTTGACGAAGCGGGCCTTGACTTCCCGGGTCACCATCTCCCCCTCCTCATCCTGGAGGAACATGCCGGTGATGTCGCCCATCGTTTCCGGCGCCAGGGCCTCGGGTTCCTCGAACACGAACAGAGCCTGACCGGTGCGACCGTCGCGGGAGCGGGTCAGACGGATATCGGGGACGACCGGCTCGTCGACTCCGCGGAAGAACTGGATCGCGGCGGCCATGGTGTGCGGCGAAAGGCCGATCCTAGGCAGGGCTGAAGCCCGTGCCCAGCCGACGCCTTCGGGATCCGTCTGACAAAGTGGGCCGAGCCGCCTCCGCTGGCCCCACCCGCACGGCCGGCCTCCCCTGTCCATGCTCTCCGGCCCACCGGTCACCTTCAGCGTTGCCGCCGAACAGCTGCTGGAACGCTTCCTCTCCGGCTCCTCACGGCAGCGCCGCAGCCTGCTGCCAACAATGGAGGCGCGCGCCGCGGAGCTGATCCCCCTGATTCCCGTCAGCCTCGATCGCTGCGACGCCAGCGGCGAGGACTGGGCCTGGGGGACCCTTCTGCAGATCCAGCACCGCCATGGCGGCGAATCGGGCCGCGCTTTGCTGCGGGAGCGCCGTCCGGAGGGCTGGCTCGCCACCCCCAGCGCTGCGGGACTCGCCTACGGCACGCTCCAGAGCCGGCTGCTGGAGGAGGATTTTGAGGAGGCCGATCGCCTCACCTCCACCCACCTGCGCCAGCTCGCCGGTTCTGCCGCGGAACAGCGCGGCTACGTCTACTACTCCGAGGTGGCACCGATGCCGGGCATCGACCTGGTGAGCCTGGATCGACTCTGGCTGTTTTATTCCCGCGGGCGCTTTGGCTTCTCCGTTCAGGGGCGGTTGTTGCGGGCTTGCGGTGGGCGCTGGGAGCAGCTCTGGCCCCGCCTCGGCTGGAAGCGCGATGGGGTGTGGACCCGCTATCCGGGCTCCTTCACCTGGTCCCAGGAGGCCCCTGAGGGCCACATGCCGCTGGTGAATCAGTTGCGCGGGGTCCGTCTGATGGACGCCCTGCTCCGCCACCCCGACCTGGTCCGCCGCTGTGAGGCCTCGGCGGGCTAAGCGGCTGGGTCCGCCAGCGGGTTAGCGTTGCGGTGCTGATCCCAACTGGCAGATGCCTCCATGGCAGCGCGCTGGGCCGACTTCATCACGCCCTCCACGCTCCAGTTGGCGCCGCTTCTGGAACTTCTCCTGGAGCCGATCGGCGATGCCTTGCGCCAGGCCGAACTGCAGCTCGGCCTCCAGGAGGCATTGGTCAATGCGGTGCGCCATGGCAACGGCTGTGACCCGGGCAAGTTCCTGCGGGTGCGCCGCATCATCACCCCCCATTGGGTGGTGTGGCAGATCCAGGATGAAGGCCCCGGCATCCCCGCCCACGCCCGCATCCACCAGTTGCCGCTGCAGCCGGATTGCATCAACGGCCGGGGCCTGTTCCTCATCCACCACTGTTTCGACGACGTCCGCTGGAGCGGTCGCGGCAATCGCCTCCAACTGGCCGCGCGGCGCCCCCGCTTGCCGGTGCTGGTCACACGCCTGAGCGCCGGCTTCAGCGACCGCGCCTGGGGCAGCCCGGGTCGGTGATGCTTCCCTGGAGCCAGCCCAGGGCGTTCTCCAACAGATCGATGGCCTGCTGGCGCCCCTCGCCGCAGTCGCGTCGACGGGGATCGTCGCAGCTGAGCAGTTGCATCAGGGCGGCGGCCAACTGCTCGGCGGCCCGCCGGGGGGCTTGATTCTTCACGGCGTGCCACTCCCGATCGCCGATCGCCAGGCGGTGCACGAGCTGCTCCGCCAGATCATCGGCACCGTTGGGCCAGCCCAGCCCGCCCTCCGGGGGAACCACATGGAGCTCCGATTCCGCTGGATGATCCACTGGACGGCGTTCGTGACTGGCTCCATCCTGACCCAGAGCTTCCTGCCATCGCCGATGGGCACCTTTTCCCAACGTCCGAGTCGCCGCCAGCGGGGGGCCGGTGTGCTTCATCCGATGGCATCGGTGCTCAACCTGGCGGTAAGGCGTGTTCCTGCCGCGGAGTCGAGCGCCCCGATGCGCCGCCGCCGGCAGCGGCTGGCGCTGGTGCAGCGCCTGCTCGATCCTCTGCCAGCGGGCTTGCAACCCCCGGAGGCCCAGGCGGAACGCTTCTGGCGAATCGTCCGCTGGGGCGGTCTGGGGGTGCTGCTGGCTTGGGTTTTACACCGCTGAGGAGTGGCTCAGGCGTCGTAGTACATCACGAATTCGTGGGGATGGGGGCGCTGACGCAGCTGCTGCACCTCCTCGTACTTGAGGGCGATCCAGTTGCTGATGAAATCCTCCGTGAACACACCGCCGGCCAGCAGGTAGTCCTTGTCGGCATCGAGAGCCTCGAGGGCTCCGTTGAGGGAGGCGGGAACGGTGGAGATCTTCGCCAGTTCCTCAGCGGAGAGCTCAAACAGATCCACGTCGGTGCCATCGCCGGGGTCGATCTGATTCTTGATGCCATCGAGACCGGCCATCAGCATGGCCGCGAAGGCGATGTAGGGGTTGGCCAGGGCATCGCCGGAACGGAACTCGAGGCGTTTGGCCTTCGGATTCGGCCCGGTGAGCGGGATGCGCACCGCCGCGGAGCGGTTGCCCTGGGAGTAGACCAAATTCACCGGCGCCTCGAAGCCCGGCACCAGGCGTTTGTAGCTGTTGGTGGTGGGGTTGGTGAAGGCCAGGAAGGAGGGGGCATGCTTGAGCAGGCCGCCGATGTACCAGCGGGCCGTCTGGGAGAGATTGGCGTAGGTGCCCTCGCCGAAGAACAGGGGTTGGCCGGCTTTCCAGAGACTCTGGTGCACGTGCATGCCGCTGCCGTTGTCAGCGAAGACCGGCTTGGGCATGAAGGTGGCTGTTTTGCCGTACTTGCGGGCGATGTTGCGCACCACATATTTGTAGATCATCACGTTGTCGGCCGCCTTGATCAACTCGGAAAACTTGATGCCGAGTTCATGCTGGGCGGTGGCCACCTCGTGATGTTGCTTCTCGATCGGAACACCCAGTTCACCCATGGTCAGCAACATCTCGCTGCGGATGTCCTGCAGGGTGTCGTTAGGCGCGACGGGAAAATAGCCCTCCTTGAGCAGGATCTTATAGGCCAGATTGCCGCCTTCTTCCACTCGGTCAGTGTTCCAGGCGGCTTCGACCGAATCCACCTGGTAGAAGCTGCCGCCGTTGCTGCTCTTGTAGCGAACGTCGTCGAAGATGAAGAATTCTGGTTCCGGTCCGAAGTAGGCCGTGTCCGCCAGGCCTGTGGAGTTGAGGTAGTTGAGCGCCTTTTGCGCCAGGGCGCGCGGGCAGCGGGCGTAGGGCTCACCGCTGCGGGGCTCCTGGATCGAACAGATCAGGCTGAGGGTCTTATGGCTGTAGAAGGGGTCGATCCAGGCGGTTTCGGGATCGGGCACCATCGCCATGTCCGATTCGTTGAT
>JBILEP010000116.1:0-6504 GCA_044352045.1 Cyanobium sp.
GGGGGGGGTGGGGGGGGGGGGGGGCAGCCGCCTCCCACTGCCTGCTGATCCACGAGGGCGACAGCGCCACGGCGCGGCAGCGGCTCGATGTGCTGGTGCACAGCAACGACGGTTTCGAGATCGCCGAGATGGATCTGCGCCTGCGGGGCCCGGGGCAGGTGCTGGGCACCCGCCAGTCGGGTCTGCCGGATCTGGCCCTGGCGAGCCTCAGCGACGACGGGGAGGTGCTGGAGCAGGCGAGGGATCTGGCCCGCCGCCTGCTGGAGGAGGATCCGGCCCTGGAGGGTCGGCCGCTGCTGCGGGCCGCCCTGGAGGCCCGCCGCCAGCGGCTGCTGGAGGCGGCGCAGTTGAATTGAGCCATGCCTCTGCGCCCCTGGAGCCCGATTCCGATCCGCGACAACGGCGAGGCACTGCAGGTGCTACCCCCCGCCCTGCTGCGCCTGGAGCCCCACCCCTATGCCGGCCTCGGCGCCCCCTACGGCGCCGGCTCTGGGCCGTTCCAGCTGCGCAGCGGCGTGATCGAGCGGCTGCTGCACGCCCAAGCGACCCTTCAGCAGGAGCGCGGCGGCTGGCGGCTGGCGATCTTCGATGCCTGGCGGCCCTTGGCGGTGCAGCGCTTCATGGTGCGCCACGCCTTCGTGCAGGAATGCCGTTGCCGTGGCCTCGACCCCGACCTCGCTGGAGCGGCCCAGCGGGAGGTGGAGGATCTGGTGGGTCGCTTCTGGGCTCCGCCGAGCGCGGATCCGGCCACCCCTCCCCCCCACAGCACCGGCGCGGCGGTGGATCTCACCCTGGCGGACGGGGATGGTCGCCCCCTGGCGATGGGAGGGGAGATCGACGAACTCGGGCCGATCTCCGAGCCCTATCACCACGCCGCCGCCGCCGCCGAGCGCCCGGACTCGCCGGAGGCTGAGTGGCACGGCCGCCGCACCCTGCTGGCCCACTGCCTGGAGCGGGCCGGATTTGCCCAGCACCCCAATGAGTGGTGGCACTTCAGCCACGGTGACCAGCTCTGGGCCTGGCGGCGCGGCCAGAGCGAGGCCCGCTACGGCCGCTGTCCGGAGGAGGGCGTGGCGGAGTAAGGCGGGCTGGCGTCGGGCAGCTCAAGCTGACGCTCCACCGCGCTGGCCTGGCTGGGGCTGAGCAGGCCGCGCTCGACGCAGCGCCGCAAGCTGGAGCGCAGCATCTCGGCCTGGAGAGCCCGGAGCCGCTGCTGCACCCGCTCGGGCTGGTCGGCCCAGGGCTGGAGCTGCTGGCGGAAGCTGTTCACCAGGTGATCGCTCTGGCAGGTGCTGCGGTCCGGGTCGTACACCTCCTTGCGGGGTGGCGGCGGCTCGGGGCGGCTGGGGCCCGCGCCAGCCCTGCCGGCGGCGAGGGCTCCCCCCAGGGCCAGGAGCAGCAGCAGCCTTGCGGTGGGGCGCATCAGCCCCCCAGCAGGGCGTGCACCCGCTCCTCGCCGATGCGCTCCACGAAGTCGCCGAAGCTGCGACGGGGGCCGCTCTCCTGATCCCAGGCCTTGAGCAGGGGTTCGAGGGTGGCTTCCAGGCGCTCCAGTGGCATCTTCTCCAGGTAGGGCCTGGCCAGGCGGGTGAGGCCCGGCGTGCCCCCCAGCCAGAGCTGGTAGTGATCCACGCCGCTGCCCACCAGGCCGATCTCGGCCATGTAGGGGCGGGCGCAGCCGTTCGGGCAGCCGGTCATGCGCACCAGCAACTGCCGCTCGATCCCCAGCTGGCTGAGCAGGGCCTCCAGCCGCGCCAGCACTGCGGGCAAGATGCGCTCCGATTCGGTGATCGCCAGGCCGCAGGTGGGCAGGGCGGGGCAGGCGATGGCGTGCCGCTCCAGACGCGGCGGATCCTCCTGGCTGGCGAATCCCAGGGCGGCGAGGGCTTTGCGGATCGAGCCGCGCTGCGCGGTGCCGATGTTGCAGAGAAGAATGTCTTGATTGGGGGTGACCCGCACGTCCAGCTGGTAGGTGGCCACCAGCCTGCGCAGGCCCGCCTTGCGCTCCCCCTCCAACCGGCCGCAGAGCAGGGGCAGGCCCACGAACCACAGCCCGGCCTCCTGGCGGTGCCAGCCGAGATAGTCCTCCAGCTTCGGCTTGGGCTCGGTGCGCAGGGAGCGGATCGGATGGGGGAAATAGGCCGCTAGCTCGCTGCGGAACCAGTCGATGCCCCGGTCGTGGATCAAATACTTCATGCGGGCATGGCGCCGCTGCTGGCGGTCGCCGTGGTCGCGCTGGAGGGCCGCGATCGCCTGCACCAGATCGAGCAGGTGCTCCTGGGCGATGAAGCCGAGGGGATCGGCGGTGCGGGCGAAGGTCTCCTCCTTGTTGTGGGTGCGGCCCATGCCGCCGCCCACGTACACGTTGCAGCCTTCGGCGCGGCCCTTGCGATCGCTGAAGAGCACCAGGCCGATGTCCTGGGTGAGCAGGTCAACGGAGTTGTCGCCGGGCACGGTGACGGCGATCTTGAATTTGCGCGGCAGATAGGTGCTGCCGTAGAGGGGCTCCGCGGGATCGCCGCTGAACACCTTGCCCTCGTGCTGGCGTTCCCGGGCCTGCTTCACCGCCCGACTGGGCTTGATGCGGTAGGCCAGGTCGCCGTCAACCCAGAGGTCGAGGTAGGAGCCTTCGGCGGCCTGGGGCGCCAGCAGGTCGGCGATGTCGTCAGCGAGCTGGCGGGCGGCGGGGTAGCCGTTCTGTTGGAAGGGGGCCGCCGGCGCCATCACGTTGCGATTGATGTCACCGCAGGCGGAGAGGGTGGAGCCCATCGCCCGCACGATCGTGCCGATCACCTCCTTGAGATCCGCCTTGGCGATGCCATGCATCTGGAAGGCCTGGCGGGTGGTGGCCCGCAGGGTGCCGTTGCCCAGCCGATCGGCCAGCTCATCGAGGGCCAGAAACAGGGAGGCGGGGATGCGGCCGCCGGGGCTGCGCAGGCGCAGCATCATCTGCCAGTCCTTGTCCTGCCCCTTCAGGCGTTTGTCCCGGTCGTCCTGTTGGTAGCTGCCGTGGAACTTGAGGATCGAGACGGCGTTCTGGCCGAAGTGGTTGGCTCCGTTGCCCTCCAGCTCCACCAGCAGCGGCTCGCGCAGGTGGCCGCTCTCAAGCTTGAGGGTCTCGGCCGCCGTGCGCGTCGGCGTGGTCGTCGCGGATGGGGGGGTGGGGGATGGGGTGCTGGGGCTCTTGCTGACCCGCGAGGGTGACATCCGCAGCCGGCGCTCGTACTCGTCTGGAAGCTAGCGAACGGCTGGGGAAGCCGTTCCATAAAGTCGGCGGCAGCATCGCGGGCGCCATGGCCACCTTTCTGCTGGAGATCGGCACGGAGGAACTGCCGGCCGACTTCGCGCGCCAGGCGCTGCCCCAGCTGCGGGCGCTGGTGGAGGCCGATTTGGAGCGGCTGCGGCTGCCGTTCACGGCGGTGCGCAGCAGTGGCACGCCCAGGCGACTGGCCCTGACGATCGAGGGCCTGGCGGCGCGTCAGCAGGACCTGACCAGCGAGCGCAAGGGGCCGCCGGCCCAGCAGGCCTTCCGCGACGGCCAGCCCACGGAGGCCGCCCTGGGCTTCGCCCGCCGCTGCGGCGTGGAGGCGGAGCGGCTGGAGGTGCGGGAGACGGCCAAGGGCCCGTTCGTGTTCGCCCGGATTCTGGAGCGGGGCCAGGGCACCGCCGAGTTGCTGCCCGCCCTGATTCCCGCCTGGTTGTGGAGCCTGCAGGGCCGTCGCTTCATGCGCTGGGGGGCCGGCGAGAGCCGCTTCAGCCGCCCGGTGCGCTGGCTGGTGGCCCTGCTCGACGCGGAGGTGGTGCCGGTGGATTTCCCCGACTGCGATCCGCCCCTGCGCAGCGACCGCTTCAGCCGCGGCCACCGGCTGCTCAACGAGGCGGTGGAGATCGCTGATGCCGGCGTCTACGCCGCCACCCTCGCTGCCCACGACGTGCAGGTGGAACGGGGGATCCGGGCCGCCTGGATCCGCGAGCACCTGGAGCAGGCCGCGGTGGAGGCGGGGGGCGCGCTGGAGCTGCCGGAGGGGTTGTTTGAGGAGTTGGTGGATCTGGTGGAGTCGCCCCAGCTGATCGAGGGGGCGATCGACCCGCGCTTCCTGGCCCTGCCGCCGGAGGTGCTGAGCACGGTGATGCGGGCGCACCAGCGCTACGTGCCCCTGCGGCGGCCCGAGGCCCCGGCCGATCCCCTGGCCCTGGAAGCCGGCGCCAGCCTGCTGCCCCTGTTTCTCTGCGTGGCCAATGGCCGGCCGGAGGCCGCCGCCACGATCCGCCGCGGCAACGAGCGGGTGCTGCGGGCCCGCCTGGCGGATGCCGAGTTTTTCCTGCGGGCCGACCTGGCGGTGGCCAGCATCGACCGCCGCGACGCCCTCGATCGGGTCACCTTCGCCGAGGGCCTAGGCAGCCTGCGGGATCGCAGCGAGCGGATCGAATGGCTCACGGAGGTGCTGGTGGAGGCGCTGGCGCCCGAGGTGGCCATCGGCCAGGCGGCGCGGCGGGCGGCGCACCTGTGCAAGCACGATCTGGTGAGCCAGATGGTGGGCGAATTCCCCGAGCTGCAGGGGGTGATGGGGGGGAAATACCTCCTGGCCGAGGGGGAGGAACGCACGGTGGCCCTGGCGGTGCTGGAGCACTACCTGCCCCGCGGCGCCGGCGACGCCCTGCCCAGCTCTGATGCCGGCGCCCTGGTGGCCCTGGCGGAGCGCCTGGAGCTGCTGTTGAGCATTTTCGCGAAGGGGGAGCGTCCCAGCGGCTCCTCGGATCCCTATGCCCTGCGGCGGGCGGGCAACGGCCTGCTGCAGATTCTCTGGGAGCGGGGCTGGCGGTTGGACCTGCTGGCGTTGCTGGAGCGGGCCTGCGGCCATTGGGCGGAGCTGCTACCGGAGCTGAAGATCGACAGACAGGCGCTGGCCGTGGACCTGCAGGCGTTTCTGCGGGCGCGCCTTCTGTCGTTGCTGGAGGAGCAGGGGATCGATCCGGATCTGGCTCAGGCGGTGGCGGGGGAGAGCGTGCCCATCAGCCGGGTTCTGGCTCATCCGGTGGGGGTGCAGCAGCGGGCGCTGTTGCTTCAGGATTGGCGGCTGAACAAAGCCGTTCCCTTCCAGCGCATTCAGCAGGTGGTGCAGCGGGCGGCCCGCCTGGCTGAGCAGGCCACGGGCATCGATCTGGCGGCGCTCAATCCCAACCGGCGCGAGCTGATTGAGCCGGCCCTGTTCGAGAAGACTTCCGAGCAGGATCTCTATGGTGCCCTGCTCAATCTCTACTCGGCCATCAGGTTGGCTGGCAGCTCACCAGCGCAAGCCGAAGACGTCGATCAAGCCTTGTATGCCAGCCTTGATCGTGACGATCTGCTCCGCATTGCCACCAGCCTTGCTGAGTTGTCAGAAAAGCTGTCGAACTTCTTTGATGGTCGTGAGAGCGTGATGGTGATGTGCGAGGAACAGCCTGTGAGGGCCAACCGCCTGGGCATGCTTGTTGTGATTAAGAATATGGCCCTTCTGTTGGCAGACTTTACAAAGATCCAGGCCTGACCAGTGGCCTTTGAAGCGGGCTCGACCGATCCACCTACGAGCCGGATGGCGTTGCAGTGCAGGATGGCGGAACGGCCACGGGGCATGGGGTCAGCAGGGGGCCCAGTCCTCCAGGCGCAACCCTTTACTGCGGGCGAACTCGCTCAGGTTGTGGCTCACCAGCGTGGCGTCCAGTGCCAGGGCATGGCAGGCGATCCACAGGTCGTTGGCACCGATCGGGCCAGCAGATCGCCATCGGCGGTGCGGCTGATCTAGACGCGATCGGTGCTGAGCCGAAACTCGGCCGGGATGCGCACCGCCTGGCAGATGCCGTTCATGAACACCCGACTGGGAATCGCCTCCACGCCACTGGATCCATGCGTGACCATCCCTGTGTGGACGGTGTGGGTTGCTGGCGTGAAGGGAGTTCACAACTGGGGTGCCGGCAGCAGCACGAACAGGCCGCACCCACCGGCAGGATGGGCTCACAGTGGAAGTGCATCCATAAGGCACCCCTAGAAACCCCGGCGCTGGTGGGAAGCGAAGGGATGCCGCGCTCTGGCGGCGCGGTTGGACTCGGCTTGCTGTGGGCGGTCTTGTCCGCCCGTGGTAATCCTGAGGGGTTCCGGGCTCAGCCCGTCGGATGGTCGTCGAACCAGGCCTGCAGGTCGCCAGGCACGGTGAAATCGAGCAGGTCTTCCGCCAGCTGTTCCAGCTGCTGCAGGGTAAGGGAGGAGAGCCGATCCCGGTTGACCTCATCCAGGCTCCCGAAGCGGCGGCAGAGCTGGCGAATGGCCAGAGCGGCGGCTTCCTGCTGACGACCGGCTTCCAGACCTTCCTGGCGGCCTTCCAAACGCCCTTCCTCCAGGATCTCCTGCACCGCGCGGGTGTGGCGCAATTCCTGCAGCGGCAGACCGACGATCATCAGGATCTCCTCTCGGCTGAGCTTGGGGAACCGCTCGAACAGCATAGAGAAAACGACCGGCTCCAGATCCTG
>JBILEP010000117.1:0-6444 GCA_044352045.1 Cyanobium sp.
GGCCGTCGGTGATCACATGCAGGCATACCTGGCGGATGCCCCGCCCCGACGCCCAGCGCAGCAGCCCCGCCAGATGCTCCACGTGGCTGTGCACGCCACCGTCGGAGCAGAGGCCGATCAGGTGCAGCCGGCCCCCCTCGGCAATCAAGGTGTCGGCGAGGGCGTTGAGGGCCGGGTTGCGGGCCAGGCTGCCGTCGCGCACCGCCTGGCCGATGCGCACCAGCTCCTGGCGGATGATGCGGCCCGAACCGATGGTGAGGTGGCCCACCTCGGAATTGCCCATCTGGCCGTCCGGCAGGCCAACAGCGCCGCCGCTCGCCTCGATCAGGGTGTGGGGGTACGCATGCCAGAGGGCATCCATCACCGGCGTGTCGGCGGCGCGGATGGCGTTGGCCTCCGTCGCCGCCCGATACCCCCAGCCATCCAAAATGGCCAGCACGACGGGCGCAATGGCAGGCGCGGAAGCAGGCTCGGAGCGGGGGCCGCTCGCTAGAGGAATGTTCGCTGGGGAGGGAACTGCGGTCACCCGATCGACAGAACGGTTCGCTGCGTAGCCAAATCCAACTTACAGCCAGGCAGAGATCCCGACCCCAGGCCCCCCCTGGGCGTCAGGTTTCGGCCACAAGCCCCTTCCGGCCGGGCGTGTGTCCTGAGTTCGTAGCATCACGACCAGCGATGTCCCCGCTTGCCATGGCCGCGCCGGTTGTCCCCGGGGATCCGCCCCCCGACTCCGGCGGCGGTTCGAGTCCGCGCAGCGGCCGCGATGGGCGGCTCCCCCTCCTCTCCGAACCGGAGCTGCGTCGCACCCTCGACCGGCTGGCCTCGCAGGTGCTCGAGTCGGTGGGAGAGAGCGATCAGCTGGTGCTGCTGGGTATCCCCACCCGCGGAGTGGCCCTGGCCAAGGTGCTGGCTGGCCGCCTGCAGGCGCTCTGTGGCAAGCCCGTGCCCCACGGCAGTCTCGATCCCACCTTTCACCGCGATGATCTCGAGCGGGTGGGCACCCGTCTGGTGGAGGCCACCCAGCTGCCGGTGAGCGTCGACGACCGGGCGGTGGTGCTGGTGGATGACGTGATCTTCACCGGTCGAACGGTGCGGGCCGCCCTGGAGGCGCTGCAGGCCTGGGGCCGGCCGAAGCGGGTGCTGCTGCTGGTGATGGTCGATCGGGGCCACCGGGAGCTGCCGATCCAGCCAGATTTCTGCGGCCGCGTGGTGCCCACCACCCGACAGGAAACCATTCAGCTCTGCCTGCGCCACATCGATGGGGAGGAGGGCGTCTTCCTGATCCGGGGATGAGGAGCGCGGCTCCCGTGTCGACAGCGGCGCTTCAGAGCTGCTCCAGTTCGTCGGCGCGGAAGTGGGCGCGGAAGCGGCCGAAGGCCACCACCACCGGCAGGGTGGGGCTGATCGTGCGCCCTTTCCAGTCGCCGAGCACGTTGTGCACCTGGCCCTGTTGGCCTTGCATGTCGAACGGTTGACCGCGGTGCTCCGGGTGGTTGTAGAGCACCACGCTCTGGCTCACCCTCACCTGATCACCTGCCTGCATGACCGCTGGTCCAGAAGCGCCGCCAATCCTGTCACGCGTCGGGGAAGGCTGACGAACGGTCGGCTGGGGGTCATCGCTGGCAGGCGCTCTCCGGACCGGCTTCCACCACCCGGCCGCCCAGTTGGCGGCAGGCGTCCTGGAAGGCCTGCCATTCCTCCATGCCGGCGGCGATGCGCCTCCGCACCTGGCGGTCGAGATCGGCGGCGGGGACCGTGTGGGGGATTTCCCCATGGCTGTCCTGCTGCTGCTCCTCCCGCGGCAGTCGGGCCAGACCCTCGCGCACCCGGCTGCGCTGCTCGGCGCTGCGCGCCTGCCACCAGGGATGGTCGAGCCGGTTCAGGGCATCGAGCGCCTCCCACCAACGGGCCTCGCCCACCAGCCGCTCGGCCCGCTCCAGCTGCTGCCGGTTGCGTTGCCAGATGGCCCGCATCTCGTCACCGATGCCCCGTCCGTCGGCGCGGTGGTCTTCCCCGAGCGGTTGCAACGCCGCCAGGGCTCCCGCCAGATCGCCGGCGGCGAAACGGCCCAGGGCCTGGCCATGCAGCTGTTCCCGCCAGCTCTGCAGCCGGCGCTGGTCCGCCGGCCGGCCGGCGCTGGAAGCCACCAGCTGGCCCTGCAGGCGCAGCGCCTCCCCCCAGCGGCGGGCCTGCCACAACTGCTGCGCCCGCTCCCGCCGGCAGCGACCCTGCTCCGGGGCCGAGCGCCCGGGCAACCAGCTCAGGGCGGCCAGCTGGTCGCCGTAGCGCAGGCAGTCCTCCAGGCGGCCCTGCTCGGCGGCGTGGCGCAGCTGGCTGGGCAACTGGCGCTCCCACCAGTACACCGCGGTGATGCCCGCCAGCACCGGTCCGAGGGTGAGCAGCAGCCAGAAGCGGGGCAGTCGGTGTTGGCGCAGCGCCAAGGAGGGGCGCTCCGGGAACTCGTGCCCCTTTGTATGCACGAGCGGGGTCCGAATCCGCCTCGGCGGGACGCTCAGCGCACCGGCCCCAGCCGCAGCGGTCCGAAGCAGCCCTCCGGAGCGTCCACCTCCAGATCGTCTCCCTCCACCACCAGGGTGCCCTCGGCGTCGATGGCGAAGCGCAGGCGCAGCCGGTCCACCCCCCGCCGGCCGGGGGGCGCCAGCGGCAGCAGCGTCGGCGCCGCGCTCCAGGCCTCCACCCGCGCCTCCCCCGCCGGCCGGCCGCGCAGCACCGGCAGGCCGCCCTCGAAGATCACCTCGGCCCGGCTCTCCGGCTGGGGCTCGCCGAGCACCAGCTCCAGCTGCCGCTGATCCTCCTCACCGCAGGCCAGCACCAGCTCCAGGGGCTCAGCCGTCGGCCAGCTCTGGCCGGCCACAAACAGTGGATGCCAGCGGTGCTCCCGGCTGCGCCGGTCCCAGGTGCGCAGCGACACCCCCCGGGTCAGCACATCCTTCAGACGCACCCCCGGCGTGAGGGCCAGGGCCCCGAGGGCAACGGCCTCCACCGGCCGCTCGCCTCGCAGGGGCACCCCGGGGCAACGCTCGGCCAGCCAGTCGCGGATCAGGGGCAGCCGGCTGCCGCCGCCCACCGGCAGCACGGCGTCGAGGGCGGCCGGATCAAGACCCGCCCGTCGGGCGCCCGCCAGCACCGCCTCGAGCAGCTCATCGAGGCGATCCACCAGACCCCGCTCCCGCAGCAGACGCTCCAGGCCCTCCCGCCCCAGCCGCAGTTCCCGGATCGCCTGCCCGGCCGGCCGGTGGATCTCCAGCGCCTCCAGCTCGGAACTGAGACGGCACTTGAGCCGTTCCGCGGCCTGCAGCAGCGCCCCCTCCGGCGGCTCCGCGGGGCAGAGGGAGTCGGCGATCCAGCGGTCGAGATCGCGGCCCCCGAGGCTCAGCCCCGCCTTGCCGATCACCCGGGCGGTGCGCAGGGCCTGGCCGCTGCGCTCCAGGTCCCGTCCCGCGAAGCGGAGCAGCTGGGCGATCGGCGCCGCCCGCCCCTCGCCGCCCTCCAGGGCCACCAGGGAGAGGTCGATCGTGCCGCCGCCGAAGTCCACCACCAGCACACGACTGCCGGGGGGCAGGCCGGCGCCGATGGCGGCGGCCGTGGGTTCGTCCACCAGAGCCAGCTCCGCCACGGGCAGGTCGCGGCAGGCGTCCCGCAACCAGCGGCGGTAGCCCGGGTACGACTCGATCGGGGCGGTGAGCACCAGCCGGTGGGGCGCGATTCCCGCCGGCAGGGCCTGCCAGAGCCGGCCCAGCAGCAGGGCGCCGGCCTTTTCCGGGGCCAACCAGCTCAGCCCGTCGTCGTCGGCCCCGATGCGGCGCTTGAAGTCCCGGCAGAGGCCGGGTCCGCTCCGCTCGGCCAGATCCGCCTCCAGCACCTGGCGGCCGATCAGGGGGCGGCGTTCGCCGGGGCCCGACAACCAAAGCAGGCTGGGCACCACCGGCGGCGTGCCGCAGCTGTAGGGGGGCAGGTCGAGCAGGCGGGGTGGGTCGCCCCCCTCCTGCCAGGCCACCACGGTGGTGCTGCTGCCCAGGTCGATCGCGAGGGTGCCCGGCATGGCGGCGCTGGCCTAGGGTGAGCTTGATATAAGGCGAAAACGTCCGAGCCGCATGCCCAGCAGCGCCGATCTCAATCCCAAAGACCTGGCCCAGCGCGCCGAGAGCCTGATCCGCCACTCGAGCAATCGGTACCTCACCACCGTGCGCATCGCCTTCCGGGCCAAGCAGCGCCGTTTCGACGACTTCGACGGCCTGCTCGAGGATTCGATGATCAAGCCGGTGCAGCGGGCCATCGTCGAGCTCAGCGACGAGCAGGACCAGCCGGCTCTGCTGCCGGGCTGAGCATCGGGCGGCGCCTCCGGTGCGGGTGCAGGAGGGGGAGGGCTGGCGGCTGGCGGTGGACCCGTCCCGGCGGCCCTTTCCCATGTTGATCGGTGGCGCTGGCTGGGCCGGCGAGCTCAATGCGGTCGAGGCCCGCGCCCTGGCCCGCGGCGTGGCCACGCTGGTGGGTCAACAACGCCAGCTGGTGGCCACGCTCATGGCGGAGGAGGCGATCGAGTTGGAGCTTGAGCTGGATCTGGAGCCCGGCAGCCTCTGGCTGGCCCTGGCGGGGGACCGGCGGCAGTGGAGCCTCCGCTTCGTGCTCGCTGCCGCCGGGGGGCAGCGGGGGTTGGAGGGGAGCTGGTCCGTTGATGCCAGCGCGGCGTTCGCGGCGGCCCTGGAGCTGGCGTCGCCGTTTGCAGACGGGCCGGCCTGAGACCGGCCGGACCCGGCCAGAATGATCAGCATTACTGATCTTTCTGGCTTCCCCCCGCTTTCCCCCCGCGGGCGGCCGTTTTCCCCGCCCTTTCCCCAGGCGCTCGCCCACCGCGGCCAAGGTGGGGCGCACTCTGGGGAAAGACTGTCCTCCTCCGCCTCTCCCCTTGACGGGGGGACAAGCCGCGGTCCCCACGCCGCCCCTTGCCGCGGCACCGGCGCCGGGCCGAGGCCCCGGTGCCGGTTCTCGGCCTGAGACGGATGGGGGAGGAGGGGGCGGCGGCGATTTGACGGGGCGGGTCGCCCGTGGGGAACTGGTGGCCAGTGCGCAGGATCAACAACGGATGGCGAAGGCCCGCAATCGGATCGAAGGACAGGACGAGGGAATGGTGAGCCTGCTGGCGGAGGTGCCCGAGCCGCTGCTGCAGGCCATGCGGCGCTTCATCGACGACCATCCGAACTGGGACCAGTACCGGCTGTTCCAGGCGGCCCTGGCCGGGTTCCTGGTGCAGCACGCGCCCGGGGATCGCACGATCACCCGCTGCTATCTGGCCAACCTCTTCCCCGGCAGCGCCAGGTTCCAGAGCCCTCCCCCGGTCGCGGAGCGTCCCCGGCTGCGGGGGCTGCCGAGGGTCACCCCCCCGGCGGCTCCCCGGCGGCCCGCCGATGCCACCGGCCAGGCCGCCTGAGGGCCGCTCGCGGCGGCGGAGCTGGCCTACGACATGCTTCCCGCCCTGGGGGCTACGAGCAATTGGATGTGAGTTGGCGGTCGGCTCAAGGTAGGACTTGATTACGCATAAAGCTCCGCGACCCTCATGGCTCGCTCCGGGCAGGGCTTGCACACGCAGACGGCATTGGCGATCCGCTCCGTCATTGCCGCCATCTTAAAACGCCTGTTGAAAAGGAAGCAGAATCCACCCAGATAGCGCTTGGCATATTTGTCGAAATTGAAAGCATGGAAAGTGCCGCTGAAACTCGTTTTCAAGTTGCCCAGCAGGATGTTGATCCAGCGAAACTGGGGGAGATCATTGGGGTGACGCCCACCGGTTACAACAGCAGTATGGCTACAGCCTGCTGCAACGACCGAGCGGAAGCAGGCGAGACCATCAGAGAGAACAGAGCAGCACCTCGACAGGTGCTGTCGTGCCCCGTCAGCAAGCGCCTCTGATGTGAACCCAGTGACTGGAGAAATCTTGGCATGGATTGGATGCCCCGCTGCATTCAAGGAGATGGCAGCGACGATCGGCACCTTGTTCTCCGAGCCACGACCTGCCTTGCCTCCTGGACGTTCTCCTCCAAAATAGGCATCATCCATCTGGACTTTTCCCTGCAAAACGCAACATTCATCCCGCTCGCTCATCGCGCGTAAAATCTTGCTGTGGAGCATCCACGCCGTGTTGTACGCCACGCCAAGCTGTCGGCTCAGTTGTAACGACGAAATGCTGGTCTTTGCTTGGCCAATCAGATAACATGCCAGGAACCAGATGGTCAGTGGAAGCTACTGCTTCGCAGGAGCCCATGGGCTAGGTTGCCTCCATGATGGTGCCTGCTGTCACTTTGGCTTGGTGGCCGCATTGCCGACACTGATACCGCCTGAGCCTGCGTCCGTAAACGAGTCCATGAGCAGCGCCCTCGCAGCGTGGACAACGAAAGCCATGAGGCCAACGCATTTGGGCCAAGGCAT
>JBILEP010000118.1:0-6405 GCA_044352045.1 Cyanobium sp.
CGCAGGAGCTCGGCCAGGCCCTGCGGCTGGAGAGTCCCGCCCTGGCGATCGAGTGGGACGCCTCCGGCGTGCTGGTGCACACCGCCGCTGGCCGTCGCCATCCCGCCGGCGCCGCGATCGTGGCGATCCCGCCCGCCCTGCGGGAACGCATCCGCTTTGACCCCCCCCTGCCTTCCGCCAGCACCGCCCTGGCCCAGCGGGCGCCGATGGGTTCGATGTGGAAGGTGCTGGCGGTCTATCCCACCGCCTGGTGGCGGCAGCGGGGCTGGAGCGGCATGGCCATCGGCAATCTTCCCTTCCTGGAGCTCACCGCCGACAGCTCGCCGCCCTCCGGGACTCCCGGCATCCTGGCGGCCTTCGTGGGGGGGGAGCGCGCCCGCCGCCTGGCGCCGGCGGAGCGCGAGGCGGCGATCCTCGCCGATCTGATCGCCTTCTGGGGCGAAGCGGCCGGCTCGCCGCTGGAGCTGATCGTGCACGACTGGAACGCCGAGACCTGGACCGGTGGAGCCTTCACCGCCTACCTGACGCCCGGTGCCTGGACCAGCGTGGGAAAGGCCCTGCGGCAGCCGGTCGGACCTGTGTTCTGGGCTGGCACCGAGGCGGCGGTCCGCTGGCCCGGATACTTCGAGGGGGCGATTCAAGCGGGGCGTGACGCCGCCGCGGCCGCCCTGGAGCGGCTCGAGCTACCGGGCCGCAAGGGCTAGGGTTCAGCACGGTCCCGGCCCCAGCCTCCTGCCCCAGTCACGCCCTCCCCTGGATGGTTCCCGATGTCCCCCAGCTCCTGCTCCCGATCGGTCTGGCGCTGATCGCCTTCGCAGGCGGCTACGGGCTCGGATGCCGACGTCGGCGTTCCCCTCTGACCGATCCTGCCCTGGTGCGCGAACTGGGCAGCCTGCGCGCCGCCGAGATCGAGCTGTACGTGCAGCCGATCCTGTTGGTGGCGAATCCCGGCAAGTTCGGTCTGGAAATTCTGCCCCGCTGCCGCTCGCCGCGCCTGCGCTCCCTCGATACGCGCCAGCTGCGAGCCTTCGCCCGGCAGCAGGGGCTCGCGGCGCGCCTCGACCAACTGATGATTCAGCGCCTGCCCGGCTTGGAGGCGGAGCTCTCGCGCCAGCCCCTCAGCGCGGCCAGCATCGATCACTTCAGCTTCAACATCAGTGGTGAATCCCTGGCCAGCAACAAAGCCCTCGAAGGGCTGATGGCCCAGCTGCGGGAGCATCACATCAATCACCGCGGCTTCACTCTCGAGATCAGCGAGACCGCCGCCAACCAGAAGCTTGAGGGCATCACCACCACCACCCCCACCGCCGCCGAGCGCATCCACCGGGAGCTGGGGGTACGGGTGTGCATCGATGAGTTCGGATCCGGTTTCTCCAGCTTCCGCCGCATCGCCGAAGCCTGGTATGACGCCATCAAGCTGGATCGTGAGTTGGTGCAGGACCTGCACGGATCCTTCCGGCTGCAGCGCTTCCTCGGCGCTTTCCTGGGCAGTGCCCATTCCTTGGGCAAGGTGGTGGGCGTGGAGGGAGTGGCGGAGTATCGCGATCTGGTGGCGGCGATCCGGCTGGGCGCTGATGCCCTGCAGGGCCCCCTGATCGGTGAGCCGATGCTGGCGGCGGAGTTTCCGCTGTTCCTCGAACATTCGCCCTGGGCGGATGGGGGAAAGGTGCAGCAGGTGATCGCTCCCCTGCGCTCAGCTCAGAGCCAGCAGGAGCGGAGCCGCAACAACGACCGCACGGGCAATCTGTCGCTGGAGCGCTACATCCTGGAGAACTGGGCGGGTCTGCGTAGCTTCGAGGAGTTCGTGTTGCTGTTCGTCAATGAGCTGCGCAGCTGGGGACTGGACACCATGCGGATGTCCCTGGCCTTCCTCCCCGACCACGACGATGTCGACTGCTTCCAGTACATCTGGTACGCCCACCACCCGGGAGAGGTGGAGACCCTCTGCATGGGCCGTGAGTTTCTGGAGAATCCGGAGCACCTGGCCAGCCCCCTCTACTACCTCGCCTCCCGCGCAGACGTCCTGCGCCAGCGGCTGGATACCCCTGAGTCTCCGGATTTTCCGTTTCTGCGCAGCTTGCAGGAGCGTGGGGCCACCGACTACCTCGGCATCCGTCTGGAATCCCGCGGCGTCTCGATCCCTGTGCTCACGATCGCCCTGCAAGGGGAAAGCCGTTTCAGCGACGTCCAGATTCAACGCATCGAATCCCTCAGCGCCCTGCTCAGCCTGCTGTTTCACAGCTTTGAAAGCGAGCGGGCCAAGCGCCTGGCCCTGCTGGATCCCCTCACCCAGCTGGCCAATCGCCGCAGCTTTGATTCCTTCCTGATGGCCAACGTCGCGGCCTCGCGGATGACCGGCCGCCATCTGGCGCTGCTGCTGCTGGACATCGATCACTTCAAGGATGTCAACGACACCTATGGCCATGCCCATGGCGACCATTGCCTGCGCCAACTGGCCGGGATCCTCACCACCCAGCTCCGCCAGCAACGGGACTTCCTCGCCCGCCTCGGCGGCGAGGAATTCGCCGTCATCCTGCTCGACAACAACGCCGAGCAGGTGCAGACCATCGCCGAACGGCTGCGCCTGAGTGTGGCCGCCGTGCCGATCAGCAATGCCAGGTTGGATCCGTCTCAGTCCCACTTCCTGACCGTCAGCATCGGCGGGGCGATCTGGGAGGCCTCCTCGGGTGTGGCCTGCGAAGCCGATGACCTGCAGCACCTGGCCGATGACTGCCTTTACGAGGCGAAGCGTCGCGGTCGCAACCGGGTGATGTGCCATCGGCTCGACGAGGAGCGCCCCCCCGGCTTGGATCGGGAGTCCTCCCCAGGGACCTCCGCTCCCCGCTCCGCTGATGGGGCATCCTCCTGAGGGCTGCCGTTTCCCCGGGGCCGCTGGCCTTCACTCCGGGCAGGCCCGCCAGCCTTCGGCGAAGGGTGAGCGCTCCGCCAGCTTGGCGCTGATCCGCTCGGGCAGATCGGATTCCATCAGCGCCACCGCCAGCCCCGCCGCCACCCGGGCCGCCACGCCCCGAACAGCGGGGCCATCCGGCCCCGCGCCCTCCCAGGCGGACTGGCGCAGGGCTTCGGCGCAGAGGATCGCCAGGTCGTCCAGCAGGTCGCCCTGATCCACGATTGCCCCGACCACCGCCCGGTCCACCCGGTCGATCGCCCCCGGCACGGGCAGCAGGTGGGGCAGCTTGCGGCGCACCCGCCAGGGCCCCGGGCAGGTGTCGTCGTCGCGGTGCAGCCGGGCCAGTTGGTCCTCGCGGATCGCAGGGGCTTCGGAGTCCATCGGGGAGCATCGACGCTCTCCGATGCTGACGTTTCCGCCGCGGCCGCGCTGCCTTCCTTCAGCGTTCCCTCGCCGGTTCCCACCCCTGGGCCTCCGCCAGGGGGAGACCCTCCCGCTGCAGGCGTTCCACCAGCCGCCGCCGCAACTCCCGGCCCACCGCCTCCTGGGCGCCGACCACCGTCACCAGCAGCAGGGAGACCGTCACCCCCTCGGGGCTGACATCCGAGACCCCCTGGAGGATCGGCGGCTCGAGGAGCTGGGGCCGCCAGGCCGGATCGCTGGCGAGGGCCTGAAGTTCCCCGTCGATCACCGCCAGGGCGCTGTCCAGGCCCCGGCAGCGATGGGAGAGCACCAGCCTCACCACCAGGCCCGAGCGCAGTTTGCTCTGGTTGATCACCTCGCCGCAGTGGCTGTTCTGGAACACGGCCACGCGCTGGTCCGCCGTGCGCAGCTGGGTGCTCAGCACCCCAAGATCCACGACAACGCCGCTCAGGCCACCGATCTCCACGCTGTCGCCGATGGCGTAGCGGTCTTCAGACAGGATCACCAGGCCGGCGACGAAATCGCGCAGCAACCCCTGGAACACGATCGCCAGGGCGCCGAGCAGAGCGCCGCTGACCAGAACGGCATGGCCGGGGATCGCCCGCACCCAGGGCATGTCGGTGAAGACCCAGAGGCCCGTCACCAGCAGGCCGCCCAGATCCACCAGCCGCCGCAGCACCCGCTGCAGGGTGCGGTAGCGCTGGCGCCGCCGCTGGCGAAGATCCGCCGGCACATTCACATTGGCCACCCACTGGCGCAGCCCCACCTCCAGCAGGGCCCGGCCCGCCTGGGTCACCGCCCACACCAGCAGCAGCTTCACCGCGATGCCCCAGGGCTGCAGCAGCAGGTCCAGCGCCGTCGGCACCTGGCCGGGCACGGCGAAGGTCGCCACGCCGGCCATCGCCACCAGGAGCACCATCACCCCCGCCAGCAGGGCCTGGCTGAGGGCATGCAACCCGTGGATCGCCAGCCACTGGCGCGGCAGCAGGTCGTCCACCCCATAGCGGGCCTCCAGGCGCCCCAGCCAGCGCCCGCAATCGCGCCACAGCCTCAGAGCCAGGACCAGAAGGCCGGCCAGAGCGAGCAGGGCCAGGCTTACCCGCCAGAAGCGCTGGAGCAGGGCCCGCGGCGCCAGGAGCCGTCGCGCCAACCGCAGCCGCTCCTCCAGGAGCGAGCGCCACCGTTCCGTCAGGAGGGTGTTCTCGACCCCGTTGAGGCGGGCGTCTTCCTGGGTGACGGTGAGCAGGGGCAAGGGTTCGCTGCGGCCCGGTACCCGCGCCTCCAGCCGGTGCAGCCCTCCGGGGATCGGCACCGCGATCACCTGCAGCGCCTCGGGCCGGCCGAGCAGGCTGGTGTTGCTCAGCCCGCAGGCGCCAGTCCCCTTTTGGCTGAGAAAGGTCTGCACGAGTCCTTCGGCGAGCGCCTCGCCGCTGCTGCAGAGCGAGCGGCCCCGGTAAAGCATCTCCAGGTTGCCCTCGATCACCTCCGCCCGAGTGCCGGCGTCGGGGCCCATCCCCCCGGCCTGCACCACCGGCGAGGCCACCGTGATCACCGGAACGCCCAGGATCCGCACCTTGCCGAGTCGGTAGGCCCCCTGGCTGGCCGGAGGCGCGGTGGAGGCGTTGCCGGTCATCGGCTCGCTGGCCGCGGGGCCGGGGGCGATCGCCGAGCCCGCGGGCGCCAGCTGCAGCAGGCTCAACAGCACGCCCAGGAGCAGGGCCAGGAGGGCGCCGGGTCGTCGGCGTCGGGGGAAGCGAAAGGCAGGCATGTCAGCTCAACCCCTCCAGCCCGGCGGACCGTCGCCAGTCCCGCACCACCTGCTCCAGCGGTTGCTTGTTCAAATCAACTGCGGCGTTCAGCCTCTGCATGGTGGCGGCGTCGAGGCGACCCACCAGTCGCTCCACCGACTTCGCGAGATCGGCATGGCGCCGCAGGCTGGCGCTGCGGAACACGGGCACCGCATCGTAGGGGGGGAAATAGCTGCGGTCGTCCGCCAGGATCGCCAGATCCAGGGCCGGGATCAGGCCGTTGGTGCTGTCCCCGGCGATCAGATCCACCTGCCCCTCCGCCAGGGCGCGATAGGTGAGCCCCAGGTCCATCGCCCGGGGGGGTGTGCTCAGCTGCAGGTTGTAGCGGCGCGCCAGCCCGGGCCAGCCATCGGCCCGGTTGAGGAATTCGTAGCCGAAGGCCGCCCGCCAGCGCGGCGCGAACGGGGCCGCCTGGCTGAGGCTGCTCAGGTCGAGCCGCTCGGCGTCGGCCCGGCGGATCAGCATCGCGAAGCTGTTCTCGAACCCCAGGGAGGGGAAGACGGTGAGGCCCAGCTCCGCGTAGCGGCTTCGGGTCTGGCGCCAGACACGCTCCCGCCGGTCGGCTCCCTGCAGGGGCGGCTGGCCCAGGATCGCGGTCCAGGCCGTGCCGGTGTACTCCACATAGCCATCCAGCCTTCCGGAGCGCAGGCCCTCGTGCAGCAGGGCCGTCCCGCCGAGGCCGAAGTCGCGCTGCACCCCTAGGGAGGTGTCCGCCTCGATCTGCTGGGACAGAAGCTCGGCGAGGATCAGCTGCTCGGTGAAGTTCTTGGCTCCGATCCGCAGGGTCGCGCCCCCCGGCGCACGGCCCAGCCCCAGGCCGATCGCTAGGACCAGGCCCCCTGCCAGCAGGGCTGCAAGGGCTGTTGCGAGCCTGCGGCGGCTCCAGCTGGATTCGCGGTTGCGGCGCGGCCGGGGCGCCCGGGCGAGACGACGCTCCAGCGCCCCCAGCCCGAAATCGGCCAGCAGCGCCAGGGCCGCGGCGGGCAGGGCTCCGGCCAGCAGCAGCCCGTTGTTCACCGTGGCGATGCCGCGGAACAGGAACACCCCCAGCCCGCCGGCGCCGATGGCCGCGGCGATGGTGGCTGTCCCCACCGTGATCACCGTCGCCACCCGCATCCCGGCCATCCAGATCGGCAGCGCCAGGGGCAGCGCGATCCGGCGCAGCACCTGGCCCTCCCGCAGGCCCAGGGCCAGTCCCGCCTCCCGCAGCCCCAACGGCACCTGAGCCAGGCCCGTCACCAGTCCCCGCAGCAGGGGCAACAG
>JBILEP010000120.1:0-6362 GCA_044352045.1 Cyanobium sp.
TTGCCACGCTGAAACCCCACCCGAGTCGCGGCCTGCTGCCGGAGCCGACATCCAGCCAGGCAGGCGCCTGAGCGTGGCGAAAGGCGCCGCGGCCCATGGGGCCCTGACGCTGCTGCTGGGCGGCGCCAGCCTGGCAGCGCCACTCGAGCGGCCGATCAGCGTGCGGCTGATCGCGATCAACGACTTCCACGGCAACCTGGAGGCGGGCAACCTGGAGCTGCGCTGGCCCAATCCCGCCAATCCCACGGCACCCCACAAGCTGGCCGTCGGTGGGGCCGCGGCCCTCGCCGGGCTGATCCAAAGCCTGCGGCAGGACAGGCCCGACAGCCTGGTCCTGAGCAGCGGCGATCTGGTCGGCGCCACGCCCCTGATCTCGGCGCTGTTGCGCCACGAACCCACCATCGCCACGGCCAATCGCCTCGGCGTGGAGCTCGCCGCCCCGGGCAACCACGAATTCGACGCCGGCCGGGGCGAGTTGGCGCGGCTGCTGCAGGGCCGCTGCGGGGCACCCGATCCACGCGGGATCACCACAAGCTGTGCCCTCGGCCCGATCCGGCCCGCCCGATTCCAGACCCTGGCGGCGAACCTCGAGGACGTCAACGGCCCGCCCCCCTTTCCCGCCTCGGCGGTCCGCACGTTCGGGGGCGTGAAGGTGGGCTTCATCGGCGCGGTGACCCAGACGACGCCGACGATCGTCATGGCCAGCGCCATCCAGGGTCTGCGCTTCCGCGAGGAAGCCAGGAGCATCAACCAGGCGGCGGCCGCCCTGCAACGCCAGGGGGTGCAGGCGATCGTGGTGATGATCCACGAGGGTGGCGAAACCGGCGAGCCGAACCAACCGCTGGACTGGAACAACAGCCGCTGCCCCAACGCCCGCGGCCGGCTTTTTGAGATCGTCCAACAGCTCTCGCCCGCGGTGGATGTGGTGTTCTCCGCCCACAGCCATCAGGGCTACAACTGCCGGCAGGACGGACGGCCGATCCTGCAGGCCACCTCCTTCGGCCGCGGCGTGGCGGTGGTGGATGTGGCGCTCAACCGGCGCAGCGGCGATGTCGACCGCGCCCTCACCCTCAGCCGCAATCTGCCGGTGCTCAATGAGCGCACGGATCCCGGGCTGCGGCAGGCGGTGTTGGCCGGTGAGCCGGAGCACTGGCGGGGAGCGCTCGCTCGCTCCAAACCGGATGCTGCCGTTGCCCGAGAGGTGGCCGCCTGGGCCAGGGCCGTGGCGCCCATCGCCCAACGGGTGGTGGGCCGGATCACAGGCAGCTTCGAGCGGGGCGGAGCGGCCGATTCCACCGCCGGCCGCCTGATCGCCGATGCCCAGCTCGCCGCCACCCGGGCCGACGCCGCCCTGATGAACCCCGGCGGCATCCGCGCCAACCTGCCCTGCCAAGGCCCGCCGCCCTGCCCGGTGAACTACGGCCAGATCTTCGCGATGCAGCCCTTCGGCAACAGCCTCACCGTGCTCACCCTCAGCGGCACGGACCTGAAGGAGCTGCTCGAACGCCAGCAGCCGCCAGGGCGCGAGCAAGCCACCCTGCTCAACCCCTCCGCCACGCTGCTCTATCGCTGGCACACCAAAGCCCCGTTCGGCCAGCGGGTGCGCGACCTGCGGCTCCATGGCCGCCCGATCCAAGCGAACCAGGAGGTGCGGCTGGTGGTCAACAACTTCCTGGCCAGCGGCGGCGATGGCTTCACCCTCTTCCTCAAGGGCCGCAATCCCCTGGGCGGCGCGCTCGACGTGGAGGCGCTGGAGGCCTATCTGCAGAGCGAGCGCGGGCCCGACCCGGTGCCGCGGATCACCCTGGTGCCCTAGGGCAACCCTCTGAACGCCTCCGCCGCCAGCAGCCCGTGAAAGGCGCTGGTGAGATGCCCCCAGCCGTCCCACCAGAGCACACCGGCGGCGTCGGGGGCGGCCTGGGAGCGGAGGGGCTCCAGCAGGGCGGGCCGCTCGATCTCGTGGAAGCCATGGGCGGCCGGATCCGCCCGCACCTTCAGCAGCAGCCCATGGAAATCGGGCTGGGCCACCTGCAGGCCCCGCCGCTCCGCCAACGCCCGCAGCGCCTCCCGCAGGGCGTCGTTCTGGGCCGCGATGGCGGCATTGAGGGCGGCGCGCTCGGCCGGGCCCACCCCAGGCAGCTCGATCGGGCTGCAGCCCCAGGGCAGCTCGCTGGGCACCAGGAAGCGCCGCAACCCCGCCTCCGCCAGGCGCTCCACGGCCGTGAGCAGATTGGCGTTCACCCGCTCCGCCACCGCCCGGCCAGGGGCGTCGAGGTAGTCGTTGGCGCCGGCCCGCAGCACCGCCAGGGTGGGCGGGGCCACGGGCGCCTCGCCGCGGCCGGCCCGCCAGCGGGCCACCTGCTCCAGCAGGTTGGGGGCGCCGCGGCCGGGGGAGAGGCCCGCGCCGGAGCGGGCGCCGCCGCAGGCGTGGACGTCGCCGCCGGCAAGGGAGGGGCGCGGCTCCGGCAGGCCCAGGCTTGCCGCCAGCCGCTCCACCCACAGCGGACCATCGCAGCGGCGGCCGCGCCAGTGGGGCGGGCAGGGGAAGGCCTCGTCGCCCCACTGGCCATGGGCATTGCCCACATCGCTCAGGCTGTCGCCGAACACCAGCATCCGCACCGCCGCCCCTCAGCGCCTGGCTAACACAGGAGCATGGCCAATCCCTGGGAGCCACTGCTGCGCCGCTGGCAGGACGCCGGACTGATCGCGCCGGACCGGGCGGCGGCGATCCGGGAGTGGGAAGCCAGCCAGGCGCCCACCCGCAGCCTGCAGGCACCGGTGCGGATCGCGCTGGCGCTCGGCGCCGCCCTGCTGGCCGCCGGGCTGCTCCTGTTCGTCTCCGCCCACTGGGAGGCCCTGGGGCCGGGGGCGCGCTTCGGCCTGCTGCTGGCCGTGCTGCTGGCCAGCCACGGCGCCGCCATCGCCGCCACCCCCGGCTTCCCCGCCCTGGCCACCGCCCTCCATGCCCTGGGCACGGTCAGCCTCGGAGGCGGCATCTTCGTGGCCGGTCAGATCTTTCACCTCGAAGCGGCCTGGCCGCAGGGTCTGCTGCTCTGGGCGATCGGCGCCGGTCTGGGCTGGTGGCTGCTGCGCCAGTGGCCCCAGCTGGCGTTGCTGGGTCTGCTCGGCCCCGCCTGGCTGCTGGCGGAATGGGGCGTGCGGCAGGAGGCCCAGCTGCCCCCGGGCCTCCTGCGGGCCCCGGTGCTCAGCCAGATCCCAGCCACAGGCGTGCTGCTGCTCTGCCTCGCCGGGCTGGCGGCCGCGCCCGGGGCCGAGCGCTCACCGGGGCGGCGGGTGCTGCTTTGGCTGGGCGGCCTGGGGCTGGTGCCGGCCGCCCTGTCTCAGGCCATCAGCCTCGGGGGCATTCCAGAGGGGGTCCCCACCTGGGCGCCGCTGGCGCTGCTGGTGCCGGGCTGGGCGGTGGCGATCGGCCTGCCCCTGCTGCTCACCGGCTGGCTGCGGCCCAGCGCCCTGGTGCCCATGGGGGTGGCGACCGCCTGGCTGCTGGTTCAAGAACCGCTGTACAGGCTGAACCCCGCGCCGCTCTGGCAGAGCCTGATTCCCTATCTCTGGTGGGCGATCAGCGGCCTGCTGCTGGTGGCCTGGGGACTGCGGGATGGCCGGCGCGAGCGGATCAATCTCGGCTTCGCCACCCTGGCGCTCACCTTGCTGGCCTTCTACGGCGCCGAGGTGATGGACAAGCTGGGCCGCTCCGCCAGCCTGATGGGCCTGGGGCTGCTCTTCCTCGTCGGCGGCTGGGCGCTGGAGCGGCTGCGCCGCCGGCTGCTGGGCCGCCTGCGCCAACCCCCCGTCGCGCCATGACCCGCCGCCGCGGCCTGCTGCTGCTCGCCCTGCAGACGGCGCTGCTGCTCTTCCTGGCAGGGCGGCTGCTGTTGGATCGCGCCCTGCTGCCCCGGGGCTGGGCCCGCACCGTGCCGGTGGATCCGGAGCTGCCGATCCGCGGCCGCTACCTCACCCTTCGCCTGGACGTGCCGCTGGTGGGGAAGGCACCGACGGAGGCCGGAGCGGACAAGCTGCGGCTGCTGGTGCGGGGCGGCCGGGTGGTGGGCGAGCCCCTGGCGCCGGCAGCCTGGCGGCCGGGCCTGGGGATGGCCATCAGCCGACGATCCGGCGCCCTCGCCCAGCTCAGCGAGCCGCTGGCCTTCTTCCTGCCGGAGCACGCCCCCGATCCCTCCCGCCGGCCGCCCGGGGAGGAGCTGTGGGCGGAGGTCACCCTGCCGGAGCGGGGCGCGCCGCGGCCGATCCGGCTGGGGGTGAAGCGCGCCGGCCAACCCGACCCCATCCCCCTGCCCCTGCGCTGAGCATGCCCGCCGCCCCGCCCCTCGCCTTCCTGCCCCCCCGGCTCGACGGGCGCGTGCTGGCCCTCGCCCGGCCCCTGCTGCCCCTGGTGCTGCGCCGCGGCTGCGCCATCACCGATCTGCAGGTGGAGGGCGGCGAGCGGCTGGTGGCGGCGATGCAGGCCTTCGAGGCGGGCCAGAGCCGGCTGATGCTGGCCTTCCGCCATCCCAGCGTCAGCGATCCGGTCTGCCTGGCGGCCCTGCTCTGGCGAGAGCTGCCGCGGCTGGCGCGGCGGCAGGGGGTGCGCCTGCGGGGCCGCCCCCACGCCCATTTCCTCTACGACCGGGGCATCCCCCTCTGGGCCGGTCCGCTGGTGGGCTGGCTGCTGCCGCGGCTGGGGGGCAGCTCGATCCAGCGCGGTCGGCTCGACACCGCCGGCCTGCGCTCGGCCCGCGAGCTGCTGCTGCAGGGCCGCTACCCCTTCGCGGCGGCGCCGGAGGGGGCCACGAACGGCCACAACGAAGTGGTGAGCGCCCTGGAGCCGGGCCTGGCCCAGCTCGCCTTCTGGACCGCCGACGACCTGCGCAAGGCCGGCCGGCCCGAGGGGATGACGGTGCTGCCGATCGGCGTGCAGTACGCCTGGAGCCGGCCGATCTGGCCGCAGCTGGAGGCGCTGCTGAGCACCCTGGAGCGGGACGCGGGCCTGGCGCCAGCGGCGCCGCGCCGGGCCGAGGCCGCCGCCCTCTACCCCCGCCTGCTGGCCCTGGCCGAGCGGATGCTCACCCTGTTGGAGGGCTTCTACCGCAGCGCCTACCAGCGCCCCCTGCCGCAGCTGGAGACGCCGCTGGACGCCAACGAGCGGCTGGCGGCACGGCTGCGGCGCCTGCTCGGCACAGCCCTGGAGGTGGTGGAGGAGTCGTTCGCGATCAAGCCCACGGGGGATCTGGCCAGCCGCTGCCGCCGCCTTGAGCAGGCGGGCTGGGAGCGGCTCTATCCCGCCGATGCGGACAGCAACGGCCGCTGCCCCCTGCAGCGGGGCCTGGCCGACCGGCTGGCGGAGGAGACAGAGCGGCGCCTCTGGCACATGCGCCTGGTGGAGAGCTTCGTGGCGGTGAGCGGCCGCTACGTGAAGGAGCTGCCCAGCCAGGAGCGCTTCGCCGACACCCTGCTGCTGCTCTGGGACAGCCGCTGCCGGCTGCTCGGTGACGACCCGATGCGCCGCCCTCCCCTGGGTCCGCGGCGGGTGCGGCTGCGCATCGGCGCGCCGATCGCCGTCGACAGCCGCCTGGAGGCCTATCGGGCCGACCGCCGCAGCGCCGTCGCCGCCCTCACCACCGAGCTGCAGCAGGCGCTGGAGGGGCTGATCGTGCCCTCCGGCTGACCCTCAGCCTGGCGCCGTCAGCCGCGACACGTAGTCGTCCAGGCGGCCGGCGTTGATCCAGCCGGTGGCGATCGTCTTGCTGTGGCTGGCGCTCACCCGGCCGCGGTGGATGTGGGAGAGGCCGGCGGGGAAGATCGCCAGCTTGCCCCGCTCCGCCGGCACGTGGTGCTCCTGCCAGTGGAATTCGGTGCCCCCCTCCGGCAGGGAATTGCAATAGAGAATCCAGGCCAGCACGCGCCGCTGCGGCTCGGTGGCGTCCGCTTCGAGGCTCCAGTCGCAATGCCAGCGGCGGAAGCCCTCGCCGGGGGCGTAGCGCTGCAGGTTGAACAGGGGGCAGACGAACAGGGAGCGCTCCGGGCAGCAGTCGAGGAACAGGGGCCGCTGCGCCAACCAGCGCCTCAGCCCCACCGACACCCCCCGCAGCATCGCCTCCGCCAGGGCGTAGGCCTCAGGGTCGGAGCGGTCGATTCCCACCAGGCTGATGTCGGTGGACACCTTGCCCGGCGTGGCCTCCGGGTCGCCACCGGTGCCGGCGCCGAAGGACACGCCGGGGCGCTGCAGATCGGTGCGGCGATCGAAGAAGCCCATCACCACATCCGCCAGGGCCAGGTAACCCCGGTCGTGGTATTCGCCGATCAGATCCATGGGGTTGCCTCCAGCGTCATGGGCCGGCCTGCGGGCG
>JBILEP010000122.1:0-6327 GCA_044352045.1 Cyanobium sp.
CCGGCCTGTCGGGAGGGGGGCGAAGCGGCCGAGGAGCCGGACATGGTGCTCGGCTCGAACCGGGAGCTGGTCGTGCGCGACGTCACCCCCGAGCGCTGCCTGTTGACGGAGTTCGGCGTGGTGGACGCCCCCCCGATCGACACGCTCACCGCCACGGTGGAGGCGGGGGAGACCCAGCTGGCCCTGCGCCTGCTGCCGCCGATCGGCTCCCCGGCCCGCCAGGCCCTCCAGGCGGTGCTGCAGCGGCTGCGCCAGCAGGCCCTGGAGGCCGGCCGCCAGGAGGGCAAGGCCCTCTGGCGACGCTTCTTCCTGGTGCGGGATGCCTTCGCCTCCCTCGGCCCCGCCGCCGTGCTGACGGTGCATCGCAGCCAGGGCAGCACCTTCGCCCAGGTGTTCATCGACGCCGATGTCTTCTGGCCTGACGATGACGAACTGCGCCGTCAGCTCGTCTACGTGGCGGTCAGCCGCGCCAGTGAAGCCGTTTCCCTCGTGGCGACGGCCGGCAGCGAGACGGATCGCCAACGCTGGAAGCGCTGGCTGAACGAGCAGGAAGATCCTGCACTTTCACCATAATTCAACCCAAGTGATCAGCCGGCTGAAGGGAGGTGGATCACCTGCTGGATCGCTTGCCGCCGGGCCCGCAGAGAGTGCAAACTGGCGCTACGAAAGTTTTGCAGAATTCCATCCACCATCCTCGCTCTCCGCTGCCGCTGGCGATGCCTGCCACTCTGATCGCCTCGGTTCCGACCGAAACGAACCAATCCTTGGGCAACGCTCTGCCGGAACCGCCCGCTCAGGGCAGCGGCGTCGTGGCAATGCCTTGGATGGGGATGGTCGCGCTGGCCGTCCTGGCTGCCCTCAGCCTGGCCGCGTTGCGCCTGCGCTTCTCCGACGCGCCCGCCGTCGTCCGCTCAGCCAGCCGCGCCAGCGCCGCTGAGGACCCCACCAGCGCCGCTGAGGACCCCATCGTGGTGCCGCGGCCGAGCCTGCTCTTCCGCCGCTCCCACCACGAGAAGATGCACGACCAGCGGTATCTGAGCCTCATCCTTGAAGCTGAGCTGGAGTCGCCCCGCAGCCCTCGGGCCCTGCAGGATGGCGAGGAGGGCCCCCCAGCGCGCGGCTAGGCCAAGCCAGCTGTGCGAGTGGAACCGGGCGCGGATGGCCCGAAAGTTTGCATTTTTCGCATTATTGCGGATTTGGCATTTATGCGCATTTGGCATTGCTGCGGCTTTCGCATTGCCGCTTCGGAATCGATGCGATCGCGGCATATGTCATGGCACGTAAAGCAAGCCGCAATCACTGAGCCTTTCTGCCTACTATTTTGCGGAAATAACAACTTCATGCCGTCATGCCTCGCGGGGGCAATGGTTCCTCTCGTCCAGCGCCACCGGGGTCTGGAGATTCATCCCATTTCGGGCAGGTTCCCCTGCCCAGTCCCGAGGGCCTGATCGCCCTGGACCATCTCTGCTGGCTTGGCTCCGGGCGCGAAGTTGCCCAGCGCATGAATTGCAATCCCAGCACGGTCAGCCGCAAAGCCGAGGCCTGCGCCGTCAGTCTCGGTCTGCTGCTGCGCAAGCGGGCCGGCATCTGGACCCTTTTCGGCGATGGAGACCTGCTGCAGGGGGAGCGCTTCTTGCACCAGCGCTACCGTCTAGCCGGCTACGGCCCGCTGCGCCTGGAGGTGTCCGCCGACCTGGCCGAACTGCTGGCCAGCCCCCCGAGTCGCTCCTGGGTCAGCGGTGGTCAACGCCACTTCGATTGCCGCCGACCCCTGGAGCTCCTGGAGCAGCGGGTGACGGACGCTTGGTTGTGCAGCTTCTGCGAAGAATTACCCTGCGATCCTAATCATTGCTGGCTCGTTCTTGACCTCGCCAGCCTGCCCCTCCAGTTGCTCGCCCATAAGGATCACCCCCTCCTGGCCAAGCCGGGCTCCGATGGGGTGGATGGCGATGCACTGCGCTCCTGCCCTTGTCTGGCCCTGCCCGACCATTGCCAATCCCATCGCCAGGCGCTGCTCCGCCGCCTGGGGCTGGCCAACCAGCTGCTCAGCCTCGAGCGCCACGACCCCGCCAAGTGGGACGACCCCTTGGCCGATCGTCGCACGATCCGTGCCGGCACCCCCTTCGACCTGCGCTGCTACAGCGACTGGCGCCCCCTACCGCTTCCCCTGGATCATGAGGTTCGCCTCGGTCTGGTGATTCGCAGGGATCTGGTCGAGGTGGAGCCGGTGCAGGAGCTTCACCGTGACCTCCAGGACTGGTGCCGCGCCGAAATCAGCTGAGCCCTAGCCCCGCCACCCCCTGCCAGCCCAGATAGCCCGCCAGGCCGAGGCTCACGAGCGCCACCAGCAGATCACCCCGGGCCAGAAGCCAGTCACGACAGGCCCGCAACGCTGGCACCACCCGCTCCAGGCCGAAGGTGAGAGCAGCCCCCACCGGCACGAGCAGAAACAAGGAGGTGGCCAGGCAGAAAACAGCGCCGGCGAGCAGCTCCCGCTCCCGACCCAGTCCGCCCGCCAGCAGGCTGCCGCTCGCCTTGGCGTAGAGGAAGAGGTCATCGGGGCTGAACAGCTGCAGCAGCACGCTCAGGGAGAGGAGCGGCAGCAGCGGCATCGCCACGAAACGATCCAGCTGGCGGCTCCAGGCCGGCGGTGCGTCCCCCGCGGCTCGCGCCTCCCACAGCTCCCGCATCCCCAGGGCCAGCAGCGCCCCCCCCGCCAGCAGATCCAGGCCGGTGCGGATGTGGCTGCCCATCTCCATCGTGAGCAGCAGCCGGTGACCCACCCCCAGCAACACCACCAGCATCAGGACGGAGGCCAGCAGCCAGGCCAGCACAAAGAAGCTCCCGCGCCGCAGCGGCTTCGGCCCCAACAGCAGCAGAAGCAACAGGGTGATGTGGATCGGGCTGAAGGCCACCGCCAGCCCCAGGCCCACCAGCTCACTCCACAACCCAGGCGTCCCCATCCCGTCAACCGTCAGCGCAGGATCTCAAACCAGTCCGAACCGTTGGGGGGCACCTCGCTGCTGATCACCCGCCGCACCTTGGCCATGGGTGGCCCCTGCTCACACCAGAGCAGCAGGTCGTGCAGGGCGCGCTGGTGCCCTTCGGCTTCCAGCTCCACGCTGCCATCCGGCCGGTTTCGCACCCAACCGCCCAGGCCGAGTTCGCTGGCGCGGCGCTGGGTGGCTGCCCGATAGCCCACCCCCTGCACGTCCCCGAGCACCGTCAGGTGCCAGCGCTGCTGGGGGGCTGCCTGGCGGTGGCTCTCCGGCTGGGGGAGGAAGCGGCGCTGGGCAGCCGCGGCCCGGCGGGCGCGCTCAACGCGGCCAGACGGGAAGGTATCGCCGGCCAGCCAGCCCAATGCAGGTGAAGCCAGCTCGCGTGGACGTTCGCTGCGGTCCATCCTTCGCTCCTCGGTGGGCATCCCCAGCCTTCAACCTGCCACAGACCCGGCCGGGCAGCCAGCGGTCCCGGCGGGTCGGGGAGGGTCTGCAGCTGCCAGCGGTGAAACTCGTGGCCGATCAGGCGCTCGCCCGCCCTCACCAGCAGACCGTCCTGCCCGACCAGCGCCTGGCGATAGCCCAGGCTGAGCGGCCCGCGCCGGGCCGTGAACGGCAGCACCCCCGCCATCCGATGCAGCTCCCCGTCGCTGTCCGCCAGGCTCTGGCCGAGCAGCAGCAGGCCACCGCATTCCGCCACGATCGGCACACCGTTTGCCGCCGCCTGCCGCAGTGCCCCCAGGCTGCGCTGGCTTGCGGCCAGGCTCGCCGCATGCAGTTCCGGGTAGCCGCCGGGCAGCAGTACCGCGCGGCAGCCGGCGGGCAGGGGTTCATCGGCCAGGGGGCTCCAGGCTCGGGGCTGCAGCCCCAGGGCGCTCAGCAGCTCCTGGGCCTCCGGGTAGAGGAAATGAAACGCCGCATCGCGGGCCACAGCCACGGGCCAAGGCTCGGCGCTGCTGTCCCACCGCGTCAGCCTCTCTGCCCCTTCGCCCAGCCGCCAGAGGATCGGATCGAGCCCGTCGGCGGGGGGCGGGGGCGGTGCCAGCAGGGGCCAGAGCCGCTCCAGATCGAGGTGGCGCTCCGCCAGGTCGGCCCACAGCCCGCCCCGCTCCGCCAGGTCGGCGATCTCATGGGCGGGATGGAGACCCAGGTGGCGGGAGGGCAGCTCCAGGGCCGGATGGGGGGGCAGGGAGCCGAGCAAGGGCACCTCGATCGCCGCCAGGGCTTCGCCCAACAGGGCCAGGTGGCGGGCGGTGGCCACCCGGTTGAGCACCACGCCCGCCAGGCGCACCCGGGGCGGCCCATGGTCGCGGAAGCCCCGCACCAGCGCCGCCATTGATCCTCCCTGCCGGGACGCCTCCACCACCAGCACCACGGGCAGGCCGAGCTGGGCGGCCACTGCCGCGGTGCTGCCCTCGCTGCTGGGGCCGCGCCCATCGAACAGCCCCATCACCCCCTCCACGAGCACCCGCTGGGCGCGGCTGCCGTAGCCGTGGAAGCTGCGCTCCAGCCAGTCCTCGCCGCAGAGGAGCGGGTCGAGGTTGCGGCAGGGCCGCCCGGCGACGGCGCTCAGCAGCTGGGGGTCGAGATAGTCAGGCCCCACCTTGAACAGCTGCACGCTCTCGCCCCGCCGCCGGGCCAGGGCGGCCAGGCAGAGGCTGAGCAGGGTCTTGCCGCTGCCGCTGCAGGGGGCGGCGATCACACAGCTCAAGGGGGCTGACCTCAGCGGGGCAGCAGGGTGGCAGCCAGGGGGGCGGCCGACTCCAGCAGCGGGTTGGTGGAATCGTGGCCACCGCTGAGCAGCCGCGCCAGCTCCTGCTCTTCCCGTTCCTCCGGCAGGGGCACCACCTCCTCCACCAGCTCCATCGCCGCCATGCCGCCCGATTCCAGCCGCATGCAGCCCCCCGATTCCGAGCACAGGATCACGCACAGGGGGGGGCGTCGCTCCGGATGGCAGATCAGCCGCAGGCCGACGATGGCGCCGGGGTGGGCCTTGGGGGCGCCGATCGGCACCGGCATCAGCGCGAAGCGCACCGTGATGCCATCGGTGCGCTGGAACTCGGCGCTGATGCCCTGCCCGGGGCCATCGGAGGGACTCCAGTCGCTGCTCACCAGGTGCCAGCCGAGCCGATTGGCGATCCAGGCCGCCAGCAGCAACCCCTTCACCGGGTGGTCCCCCTCCACATCGATGTCCAGCTGCACCACATGCTGCAGGGCGTCGCGGCGGGAGGGCGGGTCGAAGACCATCGCCAGGGATTCCCGCCAGCTGCGCAGCCGCAGCCAGTTGAGATCGTTCACCGCCTGGCCGGTGGCGATCCGTGCCACCAGCACATCGAGACAGCGGCTGGGCTGGCCGAGGGAGGAATCCACCACCAGGCGCCGCGGCGGCGGCGCGATCGCCTCCAGGATTTCGCTGGGTTCATCGAGGCTGCTGTTCCACCACACCCAGCAGGGCAGCTCATCGCTCACCAGCGAGCGCACCAGCTCATTGGCCTGGCTCAGGGCCCCCAGGCTGCCGCGCAGCACGATGGCATCCCCACAGGCGGCGCCGGCACTCCCCTCCTCCGGCAGGGGGCAGTAGGCGGCCACCATGGTTTCCAGGGGCCGGTCGCCCGCCAGGGTGGGGGCGAGGGTGATCAGCCGCCGGGGCATGTGGACGCTGATGGCGCTCTCCACGAACTGGCCGCGCTGGTCGGCGGCCTGGTGGTTGCCGTCCATCTGGCCGAGCTTCCAGACCAGCCGGGGATCCATCGGCGCCGTGCTGGGGGGCAGGCTGCAATCCGCCGTCAGCTCCCGGGCCGCCTCGATCACGTCATCGCGGTCAAGCCCCCGGATCGGTCCGTCCACCCGGCCGATGCGCACCAGCTGCTGCTCCAGCCAGGAGGGCTCCCACACCAGCAGGGTGAAGGTGGCTGCGCCGGTGGAGCTGTCCAGGCCCTCCTTCCAGAGCTGCTCCAGGTAGGGGGACACCTCGGCGGGGGGGATCTCGAGGGGGGATTGAAGGGTGAGCTGGGCGGGCATGGCGGCGAGGCGGCAGGAGGGGTCGGAGTGGGAAGGGCGGGCGGATCAGGGCCGACGCCAGAGCAGGTTGTCCTCGGCCAGCAGGTTGTCGGCGGCGGCGGGCCCCCAGGTGCGGGCTTCATAGGGATGCACCGGCAACTGCCAGGGGGACTCCTCGATCAGTTCGAGCAGGGGCGTGTAAAGGCGCCAGGCCGCTTCCACCTCGTCGCTGCGGGTGAACAGGGTGGGATCGCCCAGCATCGCGTCCGCCAGCAGACGCACATAGCCCTCGTCGGAGGGTTCACCGAAGGAGTCGTCGTAGGAGAAG
>JBILEP010000123.1:0-6322 GCA_044352045.1 Cyanobium sp.
CCCGGCTGACGGCCGAGACCAGGATGCGGCAGCCATCGCCCAGGGGCGGACCGGCCAGGGCCTCGATGTGGGCGGCGCAGTTGACCGCGTCGCCGATCACCCCGTATTCCCAGCGGTCGCGGCTGCCCACCGAGCCGGCCAGCACCCAGCCGCTGTGGAGCCCGAGGCGCAGTCGCACCAGGGGTTGGCCGCCTTCGGCCAGCTCGCGATTGAGCGCCTCGATGCCGTGGCGGATGGCGCGGGCGGCCGCCAGGGCTTCGCGGGCATCGGCCTCGCGGCCCTGGCTGAGGGGGGCGCCGAACACCGCCAGCAGCCCGTCGCCGGTGAATTTGTTCACCAGCCCGCCGCCCCGTTCGATCGGCCCGATCACCACCTCCAGGGCCCGGTTGAGCCAGGCCAGCAGCGCCTCCGGCCCCAGCCGCTCCGCCAGGGCGGTGAAGCCGGCGATGTCGGCGATCAGCACCGTCACGAACAGGCGTCGACCGCGGAAGCGGTCGCCCGCCAACAGGCTGCGGCGCTGGCTCCAGAGCTCCCGTGCCACCACCGGCGAGATGGTCTGGCCGAGCAGGCGCTGCAACTGCTGGCGCTGGCCCTGCTGCTCCGCCCCCCGGCCGGTCCAGGCGGCGGTGGCCATCGCCAGCAGGGCCGCCAGCGGCAGGCTGAGGTTCAGCCAGAGGCCCCCGAACAGGAGCAGCGCCAGGCCCGCCGCCGCCATGCCACCGCCCAGCAGGGCCACCAGCGCCACGCTGCGCCGCAGGCTGCCGATGCCCTCCCCCAGCCCCACCCCGGCCAGCACCGCCACGAGCAGCAGGGTGCCGTTCAGCCAGCCCGGCGCCGCCGTCAGCCCCGGCCGCCGCCCCCGCTCCCGCTCCAGCAGGGCCGCCAGCCGCTGGGCATGCAGATCCACCCCCGCCATCTGCCCAGGGGGGCTTCCGGCCCCGTCCCGCTGGATCGGCACCGGGAAGAAGTCCCGTTGCGAGGGGGCGCGGCTGCCCACCAGCACGATCGTGTCGCGCAGGGCGGCGGGGGGAACCTGGCCCGCCAGCAGGGCGCTGAGGCTCCAGCTGGGGATGGTGGCGGGATCGTGGAAGGGCAACAGGCGCTGCAGGCCGGCGGCATCGAGGTCGCTGTAGCCGCCCGACTCCGGCCCGAGGGGCTCCAGGGCGCGGGGATCGTGCTCCAGCTGCCGCCGCAGCGGGCCTGGATTCTGGCCGCGGCTGTGCTCCAGCAGCCGCAGGGGCAGGGCAACCCCGGCTGGTCCCTGGCCGCGCACGTGCACCAGGTCGCGCCGCACCACGCCGTCGCGGTCGAGGGGCACGTCGTTGTAGGCCTGGCGTTCGGGCGGCGTGCCCGGGATCGGGCCGATGCCGTCGATCACGCTGAACACGGAGATCAGCGGGCCGGGGGCGGCGGCGAGCCGGCGCAACGCAGCCCGGCCTTCGCCGACGCCCAGGTCGCGGTAGAGGTCGAGGCCGATCGCCCGCACCCCGGCCGCCTCCAGCCGGCGGATCGCCGCCACCAGATGGCGGTCGTCGAGGGGCCAGCCAAGACGGCGCAGGTCGTCCTCGCCGATCGCCACCACCCGGATCGGCAGGGCGGCGGCCGAGGGCAGGGGCCGCAGGTTCAGGGCCAGGTCGTGCAGGCGCAGGTTGAGCGCCTCCGCCAGCCGCCCCTGGTGCAGCACCAGCAGCGCCACCACCGCCAGGGCGTAGGAGAGAAGCCGGCTCAGAAGCGATAGCTCAGCTTGGTGTACAAGCCATTGTCGATCAGCCAGTTGGGAACGGCTCGGCTGAGTCCGTCGCCGAACTGGGAGGCCCAGCCCAGCTCCAGCTGCCAGTGGTGGCCGCCCAGCCAGCGCAGCAGCAGACCGCCGGCCCCGACGCTGGCGGTGTCGAGGCCATAGGGCAGGGTGGTGTGCACCCAGCCAGCGCCGAGGAAGGGCACCAGCTGCAGCTCCTGGGAGCCCTGGCGCCAGAAGGCCCAGCTGAGTTCGCCGCTGCCGAGCAGGCCGCTGTCGCCGCTGATCACCTGGGAGGGCAGGCCGCGCAGGCCGTTGTCGCTGCCGAGGCTGAAGCCCATCGGGTTGGTGAGCGGCGTGAAGGCCCCCTGGCCGGCGGCGCGCAGCTGCAGCAGCCAGCGGGGCGCCAGGGGCCAGGCCAGGGCGATCTCGCCGCCGAGGGCGCGGGCGCGGCCCACGTCGATGCCGGCGAAGGCCTGCAGTTCCCGCAGGGCGTCGTCGCCACTGAAGGCGGCGATCCCCTGCAGGCCGTAGATGTTGGCGCTGAGGCCCGCGTTGCCCAGCCAGCCCTCCCAGGCCAGGCCGGCCTGCAGGAAGCCGGTGCTCAGGGCCCCGGCGCCGCCGCCGCCGGGGATGGCGGCGAAGCGCTCCCCCGCCAGCCAGGCGCGGTTGTGGTTGGCGCTGAGGCCGGCGAAGGCCGAGAGCCGCTGGCGCAGGCCCTCGTGCAGGGTGGCCTCGAAACGGCCGAGCAGCTGCTCCTGGCGATACAGCAGGTCGTGATACGGCGGCGGGCTCTCCACCAGCTGCCGCCAGCTGATGGCGCCGGCGGTGGTGAAGGCGAGGCGGGAGCCGAGCGGCAGGCGGTAGCTGAGCGACAGCAGCCGATAGCCGAGCTCGGGCTGGTCGTCGCTGTCCAGTTCCCCCACCAGCAGCAGCTGGTCGGCCGGGGTGGCCAGGCCGCTTTTGGCGAGCACCCCGAGGGCGCGGAACTGGCCGCTGCCGCCGCTGCCGTCGTTGCGCAGGCTCAGCTCCCCCTGCAGCGGCTGGGCTTTGGGATCCGCCTGCAGCACGAGCACCGCCTTGGTGCTGTCGCCGCCGAGGCGGTTGAGGCTGGCGCGCACGCCGCTCACGCCGGGCAGGCGCTCCAGCAGATCGAGCTGGCGCTCCAGGCTGGGCAGGTGCAGCACCTGGCCCTGCAGGGGCAGCGCCAGCCGCTGCAGGCGGCGGCGCAGGCCGGCGTCGGAGCTCTCCACCCGCACCTCCACGATCCGACCCTCCACCACCAGGAGCGTGCCGTTGGGAGGGGGGTTAGGCAGGGGGAAGACGCGGCTGTTGATGTAGCCGTCGGCCACCAGCCGGCTGGTGAGCAGGGCGGCGCAGCGCTCCAGGCGCTCGAGGCTCGCCGCGGCATTGCCGGCCTCGGGGCCGAGGCAGGGTGCCAGAAGCTGCTGGAGCACAGCGGGGGGGTAGCGCTCCAGGCCTTCCACCCGGGGTGCCGGCGCCCCCGAGCCGGCGGGGGTGACGGGAGCGGGGTCCGGCTCCAGGGTGGGGGGGCGCTCCAGGCGTGGGGCAGGGCCTGGAGCCGCCGGCAGCCGCACCGGACCCGGCTGGGGGGATGGGCCCAGCAGCTGGGCCACCAGCAGGGGGGCCAGGGCGGCGGTGGCCAGTGTCACGGCCGGCCGGCCGGGGGATCGGTGCGTGGGGATGGGGCGGGGAGGAACTCCAGGAAGGTGGCCTTGTAGAAGCGCTGAGCCCCGGAGGTCGGCAAGGGCAATGGTCGTCCGCTTTCATCAAGCAGCTGGGCGATGATGCGGCCGGGATTGGCTGGGCTCCCCAAGGGTTCACCATTCCGGGAGAACACCAGCAGGCCGTTCGGGCGGAAGTAGATGAGAGGCGCTTCATCGCTGCGCACGTTCGCCAGGCCTCTGGATGTTGCCTGCAGCAGCCGCAGACGTGTGGGGCTCACCACCTGTGGGGGGGCAAAGATCGCGCGATTGACGATCAGCACCTTGAGGGATTTCTGATTGCTGAGGTAGTCGTTGATCGGCCGCCCCTGGAATGTGAAATCCTTGGCGGGGAGGAAAAGCCGGTCCGCGCGCGCCGGGTTGAGGCTGAATCCCACCAGGCTGGGCGCGCCAGGAAAGGCATCGCGATCCAGGCGGGCGTTGGGGGTTCCTTGCCCTTCCCCGCCGCAGATGGCCAGCCTGCACTCCGCGGACCCCATGCTCGCCTCCGGTGAGCGGGTGGTGGATTGCTCGAGGAGGAGTGGGGCCACGGAATCCGTCCGGCTTCCTTCGGTGTCCGGCAGGGAGGCCAGCAGAGGAAAGGAAGCAGCCCAGGGCAGGCGCCGCGGCTCTGGGATGAACGCACGGCAAACCCCGGCGGCTGGCACCTTCGCGGGCGCGACCGCCGAGGCGCCGCGTGGAGTGAATGACACCTTGGTTCCGGGCCGGGAGGCGGGCGGGGGCGGGATCGGGGTGTCTAGGGGGCCGGGATTGCTCTGGCCTGCCGGTCCTGGGTTGATGTAGATGTTCTCGGCGGATGCTCCGAGCGTGATCCGGTCGGCTTCCGTTACGGCACTGACGGGAAAAATCGTGTCGCCCGGGCCAACCACCAGCGAAGCCTCGTTGCCGCCGACAACATAGGTGTCATTGCCACCGCCACCAATGAGCCTGTCGCTGGTACCTGGGCTGCCCACCAGCACATCTCCCTGCCCTGTGCCGGTGAAGGTGAGGCGGCGAGTGCCGTCCAGATTGATGAGATTGACAATCCGTATCTGCCTGTTGCTCAGCGTCGCTGATAGGTCCCCTGTGGTCCGGCAGTTTCTGCCGAGCCGGGTTGGAATCCAGAACAGTTCGATTTGCGGCGATGTCGATGGTGATGGCGCACCCGCGCAATTTTTATAATCACCAGTCCTTCCAAAGGGGAAGGTTCGTTCAGTGCCAAAACCAGGGCTGAGGCAGATCTCGCTATCCAAAGCGGTCTGGGCCTGGCTGGGGAGCTGGGCTGGGAGCAAGTTGATCAGGCTGGTGCACGCCAGCGTTGTTGCCCAGGGGGATCGGCGGTGTTGGCGAGGCTTTCGCATGGTGGATGGTGAGCGCATGGGGATGGGTTGGAGAGGGTGGGGGATCAGGTCACCATGGTCGTCCCGTGAGAATGACACCCGCCCAGAAGTAGGGATGTGTGAGGTTGCGCAGACGTTGCTGATCCGAAGGGTTGAGATTGCTGATCACCACTTCTCCTTGGTCGTCGACGATATCCGTTCCTCGTACGTTCAGGCGACCGGAGCGAAACGCCAGCTGGGTGCGCTGCAGGGCCTGGTCCTTGCCCATGCCCTGCTGAAGAGCGCGGTGAAACTGCACGGAGAACGCCGCTGTGGCCACATCATCCACGAACCAGAGATTGCCCAGGGCAGCGCTGGCGCCAGCCTGGAGGGCCAGGCCGGCAATGCCCAGCTCCTTGTCTTCGTTGCCGACAGCGGTGCGACAGGCATTGAGCACGAAGAGGGCGAGGGGCTCCGTCTGTCCCTGACGCAGCTGTTGGCCCAGCTCCGCCAGGGACAGGGTGCCATCGCTGGTGTAGATCCGCGCCCCATCCGCCCGCAGGCTGGCGAAATCGGCATGGGTGGCCAGGTGCAGGATCTCCACCGGACGCTCCCGCGCGCGCTCGAGCAGGGTGCGGGTCTGGAAGGACCTGTCCAACAGGATCAGAGAATCGGCATGCAGGCTCGCGAGTCGGCGCAGCTCCTGTTCTGCCATGGTGAGCGGACTCAGGCCGTTGCTGAAATGGCTGGCCCCCGCCAGCACGGTGCGTCGACGCTGGGGCGGTCCGATCTCCGGTTCAAGGTTCGTTAGACCCAGGGCTGGTGTGATTGTGATCGCCATGTGATCCACCACCAACCCGTCCGCCAGCGGAAGCGCGGCGAAAGGAATGCCTTGTAATCCCCGATCGAGGGAGAGGAGTACGGCGTTGATCCCCTGGGCTTTCCATTCGGGCCACAGGGGATTCACCAGCAGGGCTGCCAGCCGTCGACCGGCCTCCCCGTCTTCCAGACTCTCTTGCTGGCTGAGCTGGCGCTGAAAGCCGCGAAGGCTGGCCTGGAGGTCCGTGGTGGCAACCCGTGTCTGCCAACCGCGGATCTCGCCCTGGGCGGGGATCAGGATGTGGTTGATCTGGGTCTGGGTGCTGCCGATGGGAGTGGACAGGGAGATCTGCACGATGGCGGGCACATAGGCCGGCGCGGCCGTGCTGGGTTGCGCCAATCGCTGCCCGGCTACTGCCCGCGATTGGCGCAGCAGCTTCTGGAGATCCCCGATCGCCAGTTTCGGGGGAGTTCGCCGGGGCAATCCCAGGGCTGCGATCACATCTTGGCTGGCGTTCTGTTCGTGGCGGAGGAAGGATTCTGCGGCGGCATTCGACGCCATCGCGGTGGTGCCTTCCCTGCCTGGAGAGGCGGGGGGCACAAGCGATATAGGCGCGAGAACGGCCTTCCCCAGCGTCCCCATCGGCGGGGCATAGGCGAGCGGCCCGGTAGCCTCGGATGACAGGGTGAGCAGGGGCGTTGGCGGCGGAGCCGCGAGATCG
>JBILEP010000124.1:0-6321 GCA_044352045.1 Cyanobium sp.
CGACGCCGAAGACGAGCATGCGCGAGATCAGCCGCATCGCCCCCATCGCGCTGGCCAGGGCCACCAGCAGCAGCGACTGGCCGAGCACATCGTTCAGCGAGAACCCGGGCCGCAGATCATTCACCACCCGCTCCACCAGCAGCGGGATCGAGACCCCAAGCAGGTTGACGATCACCAGGGCGATCACCCCCAGCACCAGCTCGCGCCGATGGGGCCGCAGATAGCGCCGGATCAGATCGAGCCGCAGGGCGCGCATCGCGAAACCGCTGATCAGTAGGACGATCTAACCTACGCAGCCCACCGCCGCGACCGATCCGCCGCCGCCATGCCCGAGAGCCCGCTGGAGCAGAACCACCCGCTGCACGCCATCGATCGCCAGGTGGTGGATGCCCTGCTGGCGGTGGAGAGCCCGGCCGACCAGCATTTGGTGGATGCGGCGCGCCTCCTCAATCGCTATGAAGGCTTCCCCGGCGCCAGCGACCTGCGCGACGATCTGGAGCGGCTGCTGCGCCACTGGCGCCTGGATCGTCCGGCCCTGCAGCAACGCACCCGCGCCATCTGGGCGGCGGGTTACCGCCCCGGTCCCGCCGCCCCGGCGGAGGCTGTGGGCTCGGGTTTCGACACCGCCGGCGACGGGCCGACCTGAGCAACCGCTCACGGAATTCGCCAGATCGACCCGCTTCAGGTGATAGTGGAGGGGTCCCCATCACCCGGCCCGGTGTGCCCTGCACCCGGGCTTTTTTCTGCCCGCTTTTCACCCGCCTGCCTCCGGCCCGATGAGCCCCTCCGACTCCTCCCTCGCCGGTCCCGCCCTGCTGGAGTCGCTGATTCAGGGCCGCGACCTCGATGCCGCCACCGCCGCCGCCCTGATGCGCGCCTGGCTGGCGGGGGAGGTTGATCCCCTGCTCACCGCTGGCGTGCTCACCGCCCTGCGTGCCAAAGGGGTGAGCGGTGAGGAGCTGGCGGCGATGGCGGGCGAGCTGCGCCAGGCCTGCGCCCTGCCCGCCCCGCGCCCGGCCCTGCCCCTGGTGGACACCTGCGGCACGGGTGGCGCCGGGGTGGACAGCTTCAACATCTCCACCGCCGTGGCCTTCACCGCCGCCGCTTGCGGTGCCCACGTGGCCAAGCACGGCAACCGCAGCGCCAGCGGCCGGGTCGGCTCCGCCGATGTCCTTGAGGCCCTGGGGGTGAACCTGCAGGCGCCGACGGCTCGCGCCCTGGCCGCCCTGCCCGAGGTGGGCGTCACCTTCTTGTTCGCCCCCGGTTGGCATCCCGCCCTGGCGGGCCTCGCGCCGGTGCGCCGCACCCTTGGGGTGCGCACCGTTTTCAACCTGCTTGGGCCCCTGGTCAATCCGCTGCGCCCCGAGGGCCACGTGTTGGGGGTGGCCAGGCCCGATCTCCTCGATCCGATGGCGGAGGCCCTGCGGCGCCTGGATCAGGGTCGGGCGGTGGTCGTCCACGGCCACGGCGGTCTCGATGAGGCCACCCTCTCCGGGCCCAGCGAGCTGCGGGTGCTGGAGAACGGCGAGCTGCGCCGCGAGCTGGTGGATCCCTGGGAGCTGGGGCTGGAGCGGGCGCCGCTGGAGGCGATCTGCGGCGGCGACGTGGCGGAGAACCGCGCCATCCTGGAAGCGGTGCTCCAGGGGGCCGGAACCCCGGCCCAACGCGATGTGGTGGTGTTGAACACGGCGCTGGTGCTCTGGGTGAGCGGCCAGGCCAGCTCCGTGGTGGATGGAGTGGGGCGGGCCCAAACCGCCCTCGCGGAAGGGCTGCCCTGGCTGCGCTTGCAGGCCCTGGCCCGCTTCCTCGCCGCCGACAGCCGTGGCCCGGCGGCCGGCGGCGCTGGTTCTGCGGGATGATCGGCCCAAGCGATCCGCCGCCCTTGACCCCCAGTTCCTCCCCCCCGCACGCCAGCGACGCCGTGCTGGTGCTGGCCGATGGCCTGGTTCTGCGCGGCCGCGCCTGCGGAGCCCGCGGCGTCGCCCTGGGCGAGGTGGTGTTCAACACCGGCATGACCGGTTATCAGGAGGTGCTCACTGACCCCAGCTACAGCGGTCAGCTGATCACCTTCACCTATCCCGAGCTGGGCAACACCGGCGTCAACGGCCAGGACCAGGAGGCCAATCGCCCCCAGGCCCGCGGCCTCATCGCCCGCCGCCTTTCGCCGGTGGCCAGCAACTGGCGCTGCGAGGAGGAGCTGGAGCCCTGGCTGCAGCGCCATGGCGTCGTCGGCATCGAAGGGATCGACACCCGCGCCCTGGTGCGCCATCTGCGCCAGGGTGGCGCGATCAACGGTGCCATCGCCAGCGACGGCACCGCCCCGGCCGCGCTGCTGGAGCGGGTGCGCTCGGCCCCCAGCATGGCCGGCCTCAACCTGGCGGAGACCGTCAGCACCGCTGAGCCCTACCGCTGGTCCTCCCTCTGTCCCGCCGGTTTCGACATTCGCCTGCAGGCCCAGCCCGCCACCCCCTATCGGGTGGTGGCGATCGACTTCGGCATCAAGCGAGCGATCCTCGAGCGCCTGGTGGCCCACGGCTGTGAGGTGACCGTGCTGCCGGCGGCCAGCGGCCTCCAGGAGGTGTTGCGTCACGCTCCGGAGGGGGTGTTCCTCTCCAATGGTCCCGGTGATCCGGCGGCGGTGCGCTCCGGTATCGCCCTGGCCAGCGCCTTGATCCAGCAGCCCAACCTGCCGCTGTTCGGCATCTGCCTTGGCCACCAGATCCTCGGCCTGGCCCTGGGGGGAAGCACCTTCAAGCTCGGCTACGGCCACCGCGGTCTCAACCACCCCTGCGGCTCCCTGGGCTCGGTGGAGATCACCAGCCAGAACCACGGCTTCGCCCTCGACGCCGATTCGCTGCCGGCCGAGCGGGTGCGGATCACCCACCACAACCTCAACGATCGGACCGTGGCGGCCCTGGAGATGCGCGACCAGCCGGTCTTCGGCGTGCAGTACCACCCGGAAGCCAGCCCCGGACCCCACGATGCTGACCACCATTTCGCCCGCTTCGTCGCCCTGATGGCTTCTCGCCGCGTCTGAAGCTTTCGTTGCAGTTTCGTCAGTCTGTGTGCCGCTCCCTACACTTCCCTGCAACGACGTCACGCGAGGACTGGAGCCATCACCGAACTGCAGCGACTGACGGTCTCCCTACGGGGGGGCTGCGAGCGGCAGGACCGTTGCCTGCTGCTCCGGTTCATCGGCCAACTGGATGCCTATTCCGATAAGCAGTTCAGTGCCTACGTGAACGAATGCCGCGCCAGCAGCACCCTGCCCCTGGTGATCGACCTGAGCCGCATTGACTTCCTCGATTCCTCGGGCCTGGGCGCCCTGGTGCAACTGGCGAAGGAGTGCAACGACGCCGGCCTCGCCTACGTGGTGGTGGGTAACGCCCGCGTCACCCAGACCGTGAAGCTGGTGCGCCTTGAGCAATTCCTGAATCTCCAACCCGATCTTGAGCAGGCGCTTGGCAGCCTCGCCGCCGCCTGATTCCGCGGCCGCCTGGCTGGCCGGCCTGGCCGCTCTCCCCCCCGCTGTCGAACTTCCGCCGCAGCAGCTCGCCTGGCTTGGGGATGCCGTCTGGGAGCTGCATCAACGCCTGCTCCACTGCCGCCAGCCCGCCCGGCCCATCGATCTGCACCGGGCCGTGGTCACACGGGTGAAGGCCGCCGCCCAGGCCGATGCCCTTCAGCGCCTCGAATCCCGCCTCCGCCCCCAGGAGCTTGATCTGGTGCGGCGCGGCCGTAACCGGGCAGGACGCGGTCCGCGGGGCGGAGATCCGGCCCTTTATGGGCAGGCCACGGGGTTTGAGACGATGCTGGGATGGCTGTTTCTGCGCGATCCGCAGCGGCTTGCCGAACTGCTCAATCACCTTGAGCGGCCGGAGCCAGCCAGCAGCCCCTGACGGATCCTCGCCAACCACGCCCATGAGCCCCCCATTTGATCGTCGCTTTGAATCGCGGCCTGAGCGTGGTCGCCCCGGTCCCCGCAGTGGTCCCGGTCCCCGCAGTGGCCCCAGTGCCCGCAGCGGCCCGTCCGCCCGCCGCGACCCCCGGCCCGGCGCCGGACGCTTCGGGCCACCGCGGGCGCGCCGCGAGCGGGAGGAGGGCGGCGAGCGCCCCTGGCAGGGATCCGGCGGTCCCTGGCGTTCCGAGGAGCGGCAAGGCGAGCGCCAAGGTGAGCGCCAGAGCGCGCGCCCGGGAGAGCGCCCCGGCGAGCGTCCCCGGGAGCGGGATCGGGGCGAGCGCCCCTTCCGACCGGTCCGCTTCGAGCGCGCGGAGCGCCCTGATCGGGGCCCCCGCCCCGGCCGGCCGGAGCGACCCGGCCCCATGGATCGCTTTTCCCGCGTCCCGCGCCCCGGCCGGCCCGAGCGCCCTGGACGGCCGGAGCGCCTGGGTCGTCCGGATCGCTTCGGTCGCCCCGAGCGGCCCGACCGCACCGCTCGCTTTGAGCCGGTGGCCGCGGGCCCTGAGCGCGGCGCCGAGCCCCAGGGGGAGGCGGCCAGCCACGCCCCCGAGACCGCCCGCGATCTGATCTGGGGCCGCCATGCCGCCCTGGCCGCCCTGGAGAGCGGCCGGCCCGTCCATCGCATCTGGTGCACCCCGGAGCTGCGCTTCAGCTCCCGCTTCCTGCAGTTGCTCCGCGAGGCCAAGGCCTCCGGCGTGCTGGTGGAGGAGGTTACCTGGGCCCGTCTCGGCCAGATCAGCGCCGGTGCGGTGCACCAGGGCATCGTGCTGCAGCCCGCCGCCGCCGAGACCCTCGATCTGCCCTCCCTGGTGGAGGGTTGCCGCGAGCTGGGGGAAGCGCCGCTGCTGATCGCCCTCGACGGTCTCACCGATCCCCAGAACCTGGGCTCGATCGTGCGCAGCGCCGAGGCGCTCGGCGCCCACGGCATGGTGCTGCCCCAGCGGCGCAGCGCCGGACTTACCGGTTCGGTGGCCAAGGTGGCGGCCGGTGCGTTGGAGCACCTGCCGGTGGCCCGGGTCGTCAATCTCAACCGTGCCCTCGACGCCCTCAAGCAGGAGGGCTATCGGGTGGTGGGCCTGGCCGAAGAGGGCAGCGTCACCCTGGAGGAGGCCGATCTCAGCGGCCCGCTGGTGCTGGTCACCGGCTCGGAGGGGGAGGGGCTGTCGATGCTCACCCGCCGCAACTGTGATCAGGTGATCCGCATCCCCCTGCGGGGGGCCACCCCCAGCCTCAACGCCGGTGTGGCCTCGGCGCTCGTTCTCTACGAAGTGGCCCGCCGCGGCTGGATGCGCGGCCTGAGCGGCACGGCCCCCGCCCCGCGCCTCGTGCGCCCGGCCCTGCCGGCGCCGCCGCCGCCCGAAGGCCCCAGCGCCTCTGCGCCAGCGGTGGAGGTGCTCCTGCCGGCAGAGGATCTTTCAGCGGAAGAAGCCATCCCTGCAGCTGAGGAGATGCCCTCGGCTGAGGAGATCCCTGCAGCTGAGGAGAGCACCGTTGTGCAGGACCCCCCGGGGCGGGAGCTCCCGGAACCGCCGGGCAGTCTCCCCACCGAGCCCAGTTCCTTCCTGGCGGACGTCAGCCTCTGATGCCGATTCCGCCCCATGCCGCTGCCCTCCTCCGGCTGTCGTGGGCAGAATGGAACCGTCTGTGTCCTTGCCCATGAATCCACTGCTCTGGCCGGCGCGCAGCCTGCTCAACGGGCTCGGCCTGGCCTGGTGGGCAAGGGTCGAAACCCGATCCCCCGACGCCGTCTACTGGTTCGGCCCTTTCGTGCGCCGCAGCACCCTGGAGCAGCAGCTCCCGGCCTTCCTCGATGACCTCCGCTCCGAAGCCCCTGCTTCCCTGGAGCACCGCCTGCTGCGCACCAACCGCGGCGAGCCGCTCACCGAAACCCTCGAGTCGTCCGGCTGATAGCGTCCCAAGCAGCAGCGTGGACCCGGCGGATGGGGATTGCCCAGTGGCGCGAGCAGCTCCAGCGCGGTGAGCTCTCCGCCCGTGAACTCACCGATCAGCACCTGCAGCGGATCGCGGCTGTCGACCCCACCCTGCACGCCTTCCTGGAGGTAACCGCGGATCGGGCCCGCGCCGATGCCGATCGCATCGACGCCGCCCGCGCCGCCGGCGAGGCCCTGCCCCCCCTGGCCGGCGTGCCCCTGGCCATTAAGGACAACCTCTGCACCCGCGGCATCCGCACCACCTGCTCCAGCCGCATGCTGGCCAACTTCGTGCCGCCGTACGAATCCACGGTCACCGAGCGCCTCTGGAACGCAGGGGCGGTACTGCTGGGCAAAACGAACCTCGATGAGTTCGCCATGGGCAGCTCCACCGAGACCTCCGCCTTCGGTCCGAGCCGCAACCCCTGG
>JBILEP010000125.1:0-6309 GCA_044352045.1 Cyanobium sp.
TCGCCCCCACCCGGAAGCGTGCCGCCGGCCGCGCCGGCAACACCCTGCGCCAGCGCGGTGCGCTGCTGATCACCCACTGGGGCCTGAGCGGCCCCGCCACCCTGCGACTCACCGCCTTTGCCGCCCGCGATCTGAAGGCCTGGGGATATCGCGCCCAGCTGCGGCTGGATTGGACCGGTGGGCGGTCGGCGGCGGAGGTCGATGGGTTGTTCGATCGGGCCCGCCGTGAGCAGGCCCGCCGCCAGCTGGCCAGCGCCCGGCCCTGGCCCGCCCTGAGCCGGCGCCTCTGGCGCCACCTGCTCCAGGCCGCCGCGGCCGATGGCGGGCCCCTCGATCCCGAGCTGCGCTGGGCGGATCTGGATCGCCGTGCCCAGCAGGCGCTCAGCGCGGCCCTGCGGGACAGCCGCTACGCCGTGGGCGGGCGCGGTCCGTTCGGAGAGGAGTTCGTCACCGCCGGCGGCGTCCCCCTCGGGGAGGTGGAGGCCGCCACGCTCGAGAGCCGCCGCTGCCCCGGCCTGCACCTGGTGGGGGAGATCCTCGATGTGGATGGGGTGACCGGCGGCTTCAACTTCCAGCACTGCTGGAGCAGCGGCTGGATCGCCGGTGGCGCGCTGGCGGCGGCGCTCAGCGGATGTTCTTGAACACGCTGAACATCGGCAGGTACATCGCCATCAGCACCGACCCGACGATGATGCCCACGAGCACGATCATCACCGGCTCAAGCATCGAGGTCATCGCCTTCACCAGAGCCGCCACCTCGTCTTCGTAGAAGTCCGCCACCTTGGAGAGCATGGCGTCCATTTCGCCGGTCTCCTCGCCGATCGCCAGCATGCTCACCGCCATCTCCGGGAAGACGCTCTTCGTGGAGAGGGCGGCGCTGAGCGGGATGCCCTCGCTGACATCTTTCCGCGAGGCCAGGATCGCGTCGCCGATCACGCTGTTGCTGGTGGTTTCCCGCACGATCTCCAGCGACATCAAGATCGGCACGCCCGCCCGGGAGAGGGAGCTGAGGGTGCGGCAGAACTGGGCTGTCGCCGTCTTCTGGAACAGGTCCCCGAACAGGGGCACCTTGAGGAGCAGCGCATCCACCTGCCGGCGCCCGGGGGGGGTGGCGTAGTAACGGTTGAACAGGAAGGCCCCCACTATCAGGCCGCCCACCAGGATCACGGAAAAGGGCGAGCGCAGCAGCTTGCTCAGATCCAGCATCATCTGGGTGAACGCCGGCAGCTCCGCCCCCAGCTGGTCGAAGATGCCGGCGAACACGGGGATCAGGAAGATCGTCATCCCCAGGAATACCGCCACGGCGATCACCAGCACCGTCACCGGATAGCCGAGGGCGCCACGGATCTGGTTCTGCAGCTTGGCGCTGTCCTCCATCAGCTTCGCCAGCCGCCGCAGGGTCTCGTCGAGCACACCGCCGGCCTCGCCGGCCTCCACCATGGCCACCGCCAGGTTGTCGAACACCTGGGGCCAGCGCCGCATGGAATTGCCCAGGCTGTCCCCCTGGTTGATGTCCTGGGTCATGGCCGTGAGCGCCTGTCGGAACTTCTTGGAGCGCTCCTGGCTGCGCATCAGATCAATGCTGCGCAGGATCGGTACCCCGGCGTCGATCAGGGCGGAGAGCTTGCTGGCGAAGAGCGCCTTTTCACGGACGGTGATGCCCCCTCCCAGGTCGAGCCACGCGGGTTTGCCCCCCTCGCTTTCCGCGCTTTTTTTCGCCTGAGCCGCGCCGGGCTCCTGCCGGGTCACCATGGAGTCGCCGGAAATGCCGCGCTGCCGCAGCAGGCGCCGGGCCATGGCGGGGGTCTCGGCCTGCAGGGTGAGCTGCCGCTTCTGCCCGGATTTGGTGGTGTAAGTGACGAGGAAGGCGGTCATCCTGGCTGGCTGCGCTGGAATCGGGGGTCAGCTCGGCACGAGCAGGCGTTCCAGCTCGTCCGGGCGGGTGGTTCTCAACAACGCCTCGGATTTGGTGACTTTACCGCCGTTCACTAGGTTGGCGAGACAGCGTTCCAGGGTCTGCATGCCCATCTGCGCACCGGTCTGGATCTGGGAATAGAGCTGGGCGGTCTTCCCTTCCCGGATCAGGTTGGCGGTGGCGGGGGTGTTCACCATGATCTCCTGGGCCATCACCCGGCCAAAGGCCCCGGCGATCGGGTTGGCGCTCTGGCAGAGGGTCTGGGAGAAGACCGCCTCCAGGCTGCTGCTCAGTTGTACCCGGATCTGAGTCTGTTGGGTGCTGGGGAACACATCCACCATCCGGTCCACGGTCTGGGAGGCGGAACTGGTGTGCAGGGTGCCGAAGACCAGGTGACCGGTTTCGGCCGCAGTGATCGCCAGCTGGATCGTTTCCAGGTCGCGCATTTCCCCCACCAGGATCACATCCGGGTCCTCCCGCAGGGCAGCCCGCAGGGCGTTGGCGAAGCTGCGCGTGTCTTCACTCACTTCCCGTTGGTGGATGAGGGATTTGTCGTTTTTATAGGTGAATTCGATCGGATCCTCAATCGTGAGAATGTGCTCGGAGCGGGTGTGGTTGATGTGATCGAGCAGCGAGGCCAGGGTGGTGGTCTTGCCGGAGCCGGTCGGGCCCGTCACCAGCACCAGCCCCTTCGGTTTGCGGGTGATCTGCTCCACGACCGGTGGCATGCCCAGCTTCGCCAGCGCCGGAATCTCGTTGCCGAGCGCCCGCAGGCAGGCCGCATAAGTGCCGCGTTGGCGGTAGACGTTCACCCGGAATCGGGCCACATCCTTGAGGCCGTAAGAGCAGTCCAGGTCCCAGTTCTGCTCCAGATGCTTGCGCTGCGCGTTGTTCAGCAGCGTGAAGATCAGGCGGTTGCAGGCCTCCTCGCTCAGCACCAGGTCCTGGATGATCGGCCGCAGCTTGCCGTTGAACCGGCCGTAGGGCGGTTGACCGGCAGCCAGGTGCAGATCGCTGCCGCCATTGTTGACGAGCTCGATCATCAAATCTTCAATCAGCAGCTGTTGTTCCATGGCGAACCGATGGCTAACGACACACGAGCAGACAGTAGGGACATTCCAGCCACTCGTCCTGCAGGCCGGCGCCGCATCCCTGGCAGGTGAGGGTGCTCAGGGCCCGGGCCCGCCGCTCCGATTCCAGGCCGGTGTCCGTGAGCAGCATCCGCTCCACCTCATCGAGGGTGGTCAGACCCTGGCGCACCAACTCCAGCCCATAGCCCAGCAGGGTTTTCATGCCGCCCTCCAGGGCCAGCCGCCGCAACTCCTCGGTGCTGGAGCGCTTGGCGACAGCGGAGGAGAGGGTTTCGTTCATGCGCAGGATCTCGAACACCCCCACCCGGCCGGAATAGCCGCGCCCCTGGCACTTGGAACAGCCGTCGTGGTGGCCGGGATGGAGGGTGGTGGCCTTGAAGAAGGAGATGGCGCTCTCGTCGCTGGCCGCCAGCCCGAAGCGGGCCAGCTCTTCCGGCTCGGGTCGGTAGGGGCTGCGGCATTGCGGGCAGAGGCGGCGCACCAGACGCTGGGAGATCACCCCCAGCAGCGAGGCGCTGACCAGGAAGGGCTCGATGCCCATCTCGTCGAGCCGGGCGAAGGCGCTGGCGGCGTCGTTGCAGTGCAGGGTGGTAAGCACCAAGTGGCCGGTGAGTGCCGCCTCGATCGCCGTGCGGGCCGTCTCCAGGTCGCGGGTCTCGCCCACCAGCAGCACATCGGGATCCTGGCGCATGAAGGCGCGCAGGGCGGTGGCGAAGTCGAGCCCTTTTTCGCGGTTTACCTGGGTCTGGGTGATCCCCTTGAGCGTGTACTCGATCGGGTCCTCCACGGTCGAGATGTTGATGCTCGGGTCGTTGCGCTCCGACAGCAGGGCGTAGAGGGTGGTCGACTTGCCGGAGCCGGTGGGCCCCGTCACCAGGATCATGCCGAACGGCTTGGCCCCCATGTCCCGCAGGGTGGCCCGGGCGATCGGGTCGCTGATCAGGTTGTCGAGGCCCAGCTGGGTGGCGCCGCTGTCCAGCAGTCGCATCACCACCTTCTCCCCGTGGCGGCAGGGCAGGGTGCTGACCCGGAAGTCGGTGGTGCGGCCGCGGAAGTTGCGGCGGATGCGGCCATCCTGAGGCAGTCGCCGCTCGGCGATGTCCAGGTCCGCCATGATCTTCAGCCGGGAGGTGATCGCCGGCGTGAGGGTCTTGGGGAGTTTTTCGATGTCGCGCAACACCCCGTCCTGACGGAAGCGGATCAGCAGGCCGTCCTCCTGGGGCTCGACGTGGATGTCGCTGGCGGCGTTGGTGAGGGCTTCGATCAGGATCCGATCCACCAGGCTCATCACCGGCGAAAGCCCGACGCCCTGGCTGCTGGCCTCCAGGTCTTCGGCGTCCACCTCCGGCTTGGCTGAGCCCAGCCCCACCTGGCCGAGCTCGAGATCGCCGAACAGGGAGGTGCGTTCGCCGCCGCTGGCCGTGGCCGGATTCGCGGAGTCGGGGGTCATCTCGGGGGTTCGGCTTGGGGCCCGGGGCTTGTGGGGGGGAAGGGAGAGCTTGGGGAGGCGGCGGGGAGGTGCGGGCTTCCGCTCCTTGTAATTGGGCGGCGCACCGCATCAACATATCGGGGATTGAACTGCGCGAAGGGCAGCATGAGCGGCGAAAGCAGCACGGTCCCCGAGGTCCCCACCGATCCGCAGCCAGCGGCGGACCCCATGCCCCCGGCCGCTGAGCACGACCCCAGCGAGGGCAGCGCCTCAGCCGGGGACGCTCCCGCCAGCGAGGAGCGGCTGCGCCAGCTTGAGGCGGAGCTGGCCGCCCTCCAGGCTGAGCATGAGAGCCTGAAGGGCCAGTACATGCGCATCGCCGCAGACTTCGACAACTTCCGCAAGCGCCAGAGCCGCGACCAGGAGGACCAGAAGCTGCAGATCACCTGCTCCACCGTGGCCGAGATCCTGCCGGTGGTGGACAACTTCGAGCGGGCCCGCCAGCAGCTCAATCCCCAGCACGAGGAAGCCCAGGCCCTGCATGGCAGCTACCTGGCCCTGTACCGCCAGCTCGTCGACGTGCTCAAGCAGCTCGGTGTCGCCTCGATGCGGGTGGAGGGGGAGCCCTTCGATCCCAACCTGCATGAGGCGGTGTTGCGGGAGCCCAGCGAGGACCACCCCGAGGATGTGGTGATCGGCGAACTGCAGCGCGGCTACCACATCAACGGCCGTGTGCTGCGCCACGCCCTGGTGAAGGTGTCGATGGGTCCGGGCCCCGGCGGCTTCCAGGCCGCTGAGGAAGAATCCGGCGGGGAGCAGAACGGCTGATGGCCGACTACTACGAACTCCTGGGGGTCGCCCGCGACGCCGACGCCGACGCCCTCAAGCGGGCCTATCGGCGGCTGGCGCGCCAGTACCACCCGGATGTGAACAAGGATCCGGGCGCCGAGGACCGCTTTAAGGAGATCGGCCGCGCCTACGAGGTGCTCAGCGATCCCCAGACCCGCTCCCGCTACGACCAGTTCGGTGAGGCGGGCCTCGGCGGGGCCGCCGGCATGCCCGACATGGGGGATGTGGGCGGCTTCGCCGACCTCTTCGAAACCTTCTTCAGCGGCTTCGGCGGGGCGGGGCCGGCGGGGGCGCGGCGGCGGGGTGGTCCCCGCCAGGGGGATGACCTGCGCCTCGACCTCTCGATCGATTTCCGCGAGGCGGTGTTCGGCATCGAGAAGGAGGTGCAGATCCGCCACCTCCAGACCTGCGGCACCTGCAACGGCTCCGGCGCCAAGGCCGGCAGTGGGCCCACCAGCTGCGGCACCTGCGGTGGCGCCGGCCAGGTGCGCCGCGCCACCCGCACCCCCTTCGGCAGCTTCACCCAGGTGGCCCCCTGCCCCAGCTGCGAGGGCAGCGGCCAGGTGATCGCCGATCCCTGCACCGCCTGCTCCGGCCAGGGCCTGCAGCAGGTGTCCAAGACCCTGCGCATCAACATCCCCGCCGGCGTCGACACCGGCACCCGGCTGCGCATCGCCAGCGAGGGGAACGCCGGCCAGCGGGGCGGCCCGCCGGGCGATCTCTATGTGTTCCTCGCCGTGCGCCCCCACCCCAGCCTGCGGCGCGAGGGGCAAACCATCCTCTCGGAGGTGAGCCTGAACTACCTGCAGGCCATCCTCGGCGACACGATCGAGGTGGAGACCGTCGACGGACCGGAATCCCTGGCGATCCCGGCCGGCACCCAGCCCGGCGCCGTGCTCACCTTGCGCAACAAGGGGGTGCCGCGCCTGGGCAACCCCGTGGCCCGCGGCAACCAGCAGGTGAGTGTGGTGGTGCACCTGCCCACCAAGCTGAGCGGTGAGGAGCGCGAGTTGCTTGAGCAGCTC
>JBILEP010000126.1:0-6295 GCA_044352045.1 Cyanobium sp.
GGACGAGATCCGCGCCAGCGGCCTGCGGGGCCGGGGCGGCGCCGGCTACCCCACCGGCCTGAAATGGGACACGGTGGCGCTGCAGCCCCCGGGCCGCCGCTTCGTGGTGTGCAACGCCGATGAAGGGGACCCGGGCGCCTTCATGGACCGGAGCGTGCTGGAGGGCGATCCGCACCGGCTGATCGAAGGCATGGCGATCGCCGCCTTCGCGGTCGGGGCCCAGGAGGGCTACGTGTACGTGCGGGCGGAGTATCCGCTGGCGATCGAGCGGCTGCGGCGGGCCCTGCGGCAGGCGCGCCAGGAGGGGTTGCTGGGCCGGGGCATCGCCGGCAGCGGCCACGACCTGACGATCGAGGTGCGCGTGGGGGCCGGGGCCTACGTGTGCGGCGAGGAGACGGCGCTGCTCGCCTCAATCCAGGGGCAGCGGGGCACCCCCCGGATCCGGCCGCCCTACCCGGCCCAGGCGGGGCTTTGGGGGGCGCCCACCTTGATCAACAACGTGGAAACCTTCGCCGCGGTGCCGGCGATCCTGCGGCAGGGCGGCGCCTGGCACGCGGCGATGGGCACGGAGCGCAGCCGCGGCACCAAGGTGTTCGCCCTCTCCGGCGCCGTGCGCCACACCGGCCTGGTGGAGGTGCCGATGGGCACCCCCCTGCGCACCGTGGTGGAAACGATGGGGGGCGGCGTGCCGGGGGGCGCCGTGAAGGCGGTGCAGACGGGGGGCCCCTCCGGCGGCTGCATCCCCGCCGCCCTGCTGGACACGCCGGTGGACTACGAGAGCCTGCGGGAGCTCGGCTCGATGATGGGCTCCGGGGGGATGGTGGTGATCGGTGAAACCACAGCGATGCCCGAGGTGGCGCGCCACTTCATGCGCTTCAGCGTCGATGAGAGCTGCGGCAAGTGCCTGCCCTGCCGCGCCGGCACGGTGCAACTGGCCGGCCTGCTCGACCGCTTCTGCGAGCGCCGGGCCGAGCTGGAGGATCTGCAGCGGCTGGAGGAGCTGTGCGGGATGGTGGGGGCCACCAGCCTGTGCGGCCTGGGCCAGGCGGCGCCCAATCCGGTGCTGAGCACCCTGCGCTGGTTCCGCCACGAATACGAGGCGGCCCTGCGGGAGCCGCGGCGGTGCGCGCGATGAGCGTTCTCACCCTGCGCATCGACGGGACGGAGGTGGCGGTGCCGGCCGGCAGCAGCCTGCTGGAGGCCTGTCGGGCGGCGGGGGTGAGGCTGCCCACCCTCTGCCATCTGGAGGGCCTGACGCCGGTGGGGGCCTGCCGCCTCTGCCTGGTGGAGGTGGAGGGGGCGCCGCGGCCGCTGCCGGCCTGCGCGAGCGCGGCCCTTGAAGGCCAGGTGGTGCACACCGGCACGCCGGCCCTGCGGGACTACCGGCGCATGGCGGTGGAGCTGTTCTTCGCCGAGGGCAACCACGTGTGCGCCGTCTGCGTGGCCAATGGCGACTGCGGCCTGCAGGAGGCGGCGGTGGCGGTGGGCATGGACCACAGCCGCTTCCCCTACCAGACGCCCCACCGCGCGGTGGACGCCTCCCATCCCCAGTTCGCCCTCGACCACAACCGCTGCATCCTCTGCACCCGCTGCGTGCGGGTGTGCGACGAGATCGAAGGGGCCCATGTGTGGGATGTGGCCGGGCGGGGCCACAACTGCCGGATCGTCTCGGGGCTCGATCAGCCCTGGGGGGAGGTGGAGGCCTGCACCTCCTGCGGCAAGTGCGTGGAGGTGTGCCCCACCGGCGCCCTGTTCCGCAAGCAGGACAGCACCGCCGAAAAGCACCCCCAGCCCGGGCGGGCCCAGCAGCTGCGCCTGGCCCGCGACCACCAGCAATGGGAGATCTGATGAACGAGTCCGCCCCGCCGGCTGCCGGCCCGCCCCGCAAGCTGCGCTTCGCCACCGTCTGGCTGGCGGGTTGCTCGGGCTGCCACATGTCATTCCTCGATCTGGATGAGTGGCTGTTCGAGCTGGCCCAGCGGGTGGAGGTGGTGTTCTCGCCGGTGGCCAGCGATGCCAAGCGCTTCCCGGAGGCTGTGGATGTCTGCCTGGTGGAGGGGGCGGTGGCCAATGCCGACAACCTGGAGCTGGCCCTGCTGCTGCGGCAGCGCAGCCAGGTGGTGGTGTCCTTCGGCGACTGCGCGATCAGCGCCAACGTGCCGGGGCTGCGCAACCTCTGCGCCGAACCGGGGCAAACCGCCCGGGCGGCGCTGGAGCGGGGCTACCTGGAGCTAGCGGATCAAGGCGCGACCCTGCCCCACGCGCCGGGGATCGTGCCGGAGCTCCTGGCCAAGGTGCTGCCGCTGCACGAGGTGATCCCGGTGGATGTGTATCTGCCGGGCTGCCCGCCTTCGGCGGCGCGGATCCGCGCCGCCCTGGAGCCGCTGCTGGCGGGCGAGCGTCCCCAGCTGCATGGCCCCGAGCAACTGCGTTTCGGCTGAGACCCCACCTTGTCGCCCCCTCACCCATGACCCGCACCGTCGTCATCGACCCGGTGACCCGCATCGAGGGGCACGCCAAGATCACCCTGCAGCTGGATGAAGGCGGCCACCTGGTGGAGGCCCGCTTCCACGTGACGGAATACCGGGGTTTCGAGAAGTTCTGCGAGGGGCGGCCGTTCACGGAGATGGCGGGGATCACGGCGCGGATCTGCGGCATCTGCCCGGTGAGCCACCTGCTGGCGGCGGCCAAGACCGGCGACAAGCTGCTGGCGGTGGCGATCCCACCGGCGGCGGAAGGACTGCGGCGGCTGCTGAACCTGGCCCAGCTCACCCAGAGCCACGCCCTCTCCTTTTTCCACCTGAGCAGTCCGGATTTCCTGCTGGGTTGGGAGAGCGATCCGGCCAAGCGCAATGTGTTCGGCCTGATGGCGGCGGATCCGGAGCTGGCCCGCGCCGGCATCCGCCTGCGCCAGTTCGGCCAGCAGATCCTCGAGCGCCTGGGCGGCCGCCGCATCCACGCCGCCTGGGCGGTGCCGGGCGGGGTGCGCACGCCGATGGACACCGAAACCCGCGACTGGATCCTGGCGCGGCTGCCGGAGGAGCGGGCCACGCTGGAGCGCACCTTGGAGCTCTACAAAGGCCTGCTGGATGGGCCGCTGCGGCGGGAGCAGCGCACGTTCGGCGACTTCCCCAGCCTGTTCCTGGGCCTGGTGAATGGCGAAGGGCTGTGGGAGCACCTCGATGGCGGCCCCGGCGGCGGCCTGCGGATCCGCGCCAGCGATGGCACCGTGCTGGCCGATCGGTTGTCGGAGGACGATTACCGCGGGTTCCTGGCGGAGGCGGTGGAGGCATGGAGCTATCTGAAATTCCCGTATTACCGGCTCCTGGGCTATCCGGAGGGCATGTATCGGGTGGGGCCGCTGGCGCGCCTGAACGTGTGCGAGCGGATCGGAACGCCCTGGGCGGATCGGGAGCTGGCGGAGCTGCGCCAGCGCTCCGGCAGCGGGCCGGCGGGGGTGATCACCTCGTCGTTTGCGTACCACCACGCCCGGCTGGTGGAGATCGTGGCCTGCCTGGAGGCGATCGAGCGCCATGCCGCCGATCCGCAGCTGGTGGAGGGGCGGGTGCGCAGCCGCGCCAGCCTGAATCGGAATGAGGCGGTGGGGGTGAGCGAAGCCCCGCGGGGCACCCTCTTCCACCACTACCGGGTGGATGACGACGGCCTGATCACGGCGGTGAACCTGATCATTGCCACAGGCCAGAACAACCTGGCGATGAACCGCACCGTGGCGCAAATCGCCCGGGAGTATCTGCCCGATCCGGTGCCGGCGAACGCGGAGATCCCCGAGCCGCTTCTCAACCGGGTTGAGGCGGGCATCCGCTGCTTCGACCCCTGCCTGTCCTGCTCCACCCACGCCGCCGGCCAGATGCCCCTGCGCCTGGAGCTGCGGGATGCGGCGGGGGCGCTGCTGGCGGAGCGGAGCCGGTGAGCGATCTGGTGATCGGCATCGGCAATCCCCTGCGCGGCGACGACGGCGTGGGCTGGTGGCTGGCGCGGCGGGCGCAGGCGCGGGGGCGGGGGCGGGGGCGGGCACCGGGGACGCGGCCGGCGCCGATGGTGCGGCTGGTGCCGCAGCTCACGCCGGAACTGGCGCTGGAGGTGGCAACGGCGCGGCGGGTGCTGTTCGTGGATGCCTGGTGCGTCGGTGGCGCGGAGGGCGGGGCGGGGCAGAACCCGGCGCCGCTGCTGCGGCCCCTGCGGCCGGGGGAGGGCGGTGAGGTGGGGGTGGCCGGCGGCCATGCCCTCGAACCGGGGGCATTGCTGGCCCTGACGGCACTGCTGGAGGGCACGCGGCCGCCGGGCTGGCTGTTGCTGGTGCCCGCGTTCGCCTTCCCCCACGGGGCGGCGCTGAGCGCGGACCTCCGAGCCCGGCTGCCCGCCGCCCGCAGACTACTGGCGGCCTGGCTGGCCGATGCATGAACTGAGCCTGATGGAGGAGGTGCGGCGCCTGGCGCTGCAGGAGCTGGAGCGCCATGGTGGCGGCCGCCTGCGGGGCCTGACGCTGCGGATCGGCAGCCTGGCAGGGGTGGACCCGGAGGCCCTGCGCTTTGCCTGGGAGGTGGTGATGGAGGAGCCGCCCACCACCGCCGCCCACCTCACGATCGAGAGGGTGGAAGCCACGGCGATCTGCGCGGGTTGCGAGCGCCCGTTCCCCTGCCCCGACGGGCTGGCGGTGTGCCCGCTCTGCGGCGCGATCAGCCGGGAGCTGCGGGGCGGTCGGGAGCTGGAGCTGGCCTCGCTGGAGCTGGAGGAGGAGGAATCACCGGCCGATCCCGGAAACGACGTTGAATCCGGGAGGGGCGCTCCCCATAGCGGGCCAGAAAATCGCGGCTGAACGAGGCCTGCGACAGGTAACCGCAGGCCTGGGTCACCTCGGCCAGTCCCAGGCGGCAGAGCGGGTCTTCGAGGAGGGCCTTGGCCCTGGCCAGCCGCTGCTGACGCAGCCACTGCATGGGCCCGCAGCCAAAGCGCTGCTTGAAGGCGTACTGCAACGAACGGCGGCTGTAGCGGCTGCGCGCCTCCATGTCGGAGAGGCTGATCGGCTCCTGCAGATGGGCCAGCAACCAGGTGACCAGCTCCTGGTGGGGGAAGGGCTCGCTGATCAGCGGCGCCGCCGTGGCCGGCTCCAGAAGGCCAGGCAGCAGCAGCATCACGATCAAGCGGCGGATCAGGTCATCGAGGCGCAGCATCGGGTTGATCTCGCCGCCGATGGCCAGGCACTGCTCGGCGTAGGCCATGGTTTGCATCAGCAGGGCCTGCAGACGTTCCCGGCGGGGATCCTTCTGGCGGCTGAGCACAGCGGCTTGGGAGAGGGCCGCCTGCAGCGGCAGCGGATCGAAGCCGGGGCCGGCGATGGCATGGGCCACCGGCAGCAGGATTTCGGGGGGGAAGCTGATGATGATCCCTGAGCAGCGGCTGCAATCGAGCTGGATGCGCGTGCGGGCGGCCGGAATGAACAGACAGGCAGAACGGAACCTGTAGGTGCGCTTCTCGATCGTGAAGGCATTGACACCGGCTGGATAAGGGAGCACCAACTGAGCCTCACACTTCTGCTCCACCTCGCCATGGATGGCCGACCCCCAGGTGGCGAGGAGGGTGAGTTCACCGAGGCGAATGCAACCGGAATGGTTGAAGAAGGGCTGGTCGCGATGGGGATGGTCCCAGCGATGCACAGCCAGGGGCAAATAGGTGCCAACAACACCACCAAAATCAACCGGATTGCCAGAGGCCAAAGAAGCTCCCGGCAGCTGGATGAATGGCAAAGAAGGTGCAGCTCCCGCAAGCCCGAAGGCCATAGATCTCCAGCAATCGCTTTATCGAACCTTAGGAATCCAGGGCGGATCTGCCAAGCGAACTGCCAGCCAGCGCAATCGCTCTCAAAAAACGAACGGCGTCATTTTCACCCTCATGGCTGCAGCCAACCCTTCGTGGCTGCAGCCAATCCCTCTGGCTAGGGTCCAGACAGAGCTGCAGCCGCTCCCATGGCCCTCAACGAATACAAGCCCGGCACTGCCTTCCCCGGCGTGATCGGTCGCACCGTGGAGGTGTCCAGCCCGGCCTGGCCCCAGCCGCGGCGGGCGAAGGAGGGGGCGCCCAATGTGCTGTTCATCGTTCTTGACGACACCGGCTTCGGCCAGCTCGGTTGCTACGGCAGCCCGATCCGCACGCCGCACATGGACGCCCTGGCGGCCGATGGCCTGCTGTTCAACAACATGCACACCACGGCGCTCTGCTCGCCGTCGCGCTCCTGCATGCTCACGGGCCGCAACCACCACTCCAACGGCATGGCCTG
>JBILEP010000127.1:0-6190 GCA_044352045.1 Cyanobium sp.
CGGCTGAGCACCGTGCGCCACGTCGATCGGATCGTGGTGCTCGATCGCGGCCGCATCATCGAGAGCGGACGCCACGAACAGCTGCTCCAGGCGGGCGGGGCCTACGCCGCCCTCTGGCGCGTGCAGGCCGGACTGCGGCCGGATGAGGCGCTGCGGATTTAAAGGATGCCGTAGCGTTTGCGTCATGAACCGAAATCTGGCCCGGCCGGTCGGCCGCCACCATGGCCAATCCGCCCGCAGGGCACCGGTGCTGATGGCCATGGTCCTGGGTCTGGGGGGCGGCCTGCTCCTCTCCGGCCCCCTGGCCGACCTGCTCAGCCGCCCCCCCGGTGGCGTGCTGCCGGCGATCGCCAATCCCTTCACCGCCTGGGCCGACCTCGGCAGCCAGGACCTGCTGCTCCTCGGCACCGACGTGGGGGGGGGCAACACCGATGTGATCGCCGTGCTGCGGGTGGAGGGGGGCATCACCCGGGTCACCCAGATCCCGCGCGACACCTACATCGAATCGCAGCGCTTCGGCCCCCTCAAGATCAATGCGCTCTACGCCCTGGGTGGCACCGAAGCGATCAAGCAGGAGGTGGGGGATGGACTGGGTCGCCCCGTTTCCCACCATGTGGTGATCAACCTGGCGGCGATTCGGCGTCTGGCCGACATGCTCGGCGGCATCGAGGTGAACGTGCCCAAGCGGATGCACTACACCGACCGCAGCCAGGGTCTGTACATCGATCTCCAGCCCGGACCGCAGACCCTGCGGGGTCGTGACCTGGAGGGTTTCCTGCGCTTCCGCCACGATGAAACCGGTGACATCGGCCGGATGGAACGCCAGCAGCTGGCCCTGCAGGCCCTGTTCCGCAAGATCACCCGGCCGGACAACATCGTGCGCCTGCCCGCCCTGCTCCTGGCCGCCGGCCAGGACGTGCGCACCGACCTGGGGCCGATGGAGTTGGGCGGTCTGATCACCCGCATGGGCGGCACGCACCTGCAGGCGGCCCACCTGGATGGGCGCCCCTTCGACCTCGATGGCATCAGCTACTGGGAAGCCGACTGGAAAGGCGCCGGCACCAGCGCTCTGCCCAAGGATGAGGAGGCCAAACCCGCCGGCCGCGGCCTTCAACGCTTCCTGTTCTGATCCGTGTCTTTCCGACCGCCGAAGCGCGGGATCTGACCATCTCCGGCCGAAAGGGTGATCAGGGCCAGCACCAGGGCCACCAGAGCCAGCAGCGGACTGGAGGCGGCCACCGTCACCCCCAGGGCTGCCGTGAACCAGATCGAGGCGGCGCTGCTCAGACCCCGCACCTCCGGCTGGGCCGCCGGGTCGTACTGGCGGGGCACCAGAATCTCGCCGGCCCCCAGAAAGCCGATCCCCGTGGCCACGCCCTGGATCGCCCGGCTGCGGGCGTTCATGTCGGGGCCGGCCGCCAGCACCATCAGGCAGGCGCTCAGCCCCACCAACACATGCACCCGCAGGCGATTGGGGTGGGGAACCGTGCCGTGGTGGGCGCGGTTGAGGCCCACCGCCAGGCCGCAGAGCACCGCCAGGCCCATGCGGAGCAGGGCGCCCAGATCGAGCCCCACCTGCTGGCGCAGGGCATCACCACCGAGGAACGCCAGAGCCGGAGTCAGCAGTGGGGGGCTCATTCCGCCGTCTCCGCCCCATCGCGATAGCTCGCCGGCACCACCACGAGAAACAGCCACCACCACAGCAGCACGGCGGCTGCCAGGGGCAGGGTCAGCCACCAGCGGCCCGGCCACCAGACGCTGCCGCCCACCAGCGCCATTCCGGTGAGCAGGATCGACCAGGGTTGGCACCACCAGGGCTTCTGGCTCCAGAGGCTGGATGGGCCGGCCATGGCGAAGGGGGGGACGCTGCTCCAGCATGAAGGGGCGCCGCCCCCCTCCGGAGCATGGATCCGCAGCTGCTGCGCAACAGCCTCAAGTTGTTCGTCGCGGCACTGCTCACCGCCTCGATCGCGGTCTGGAGCGAACGGGTGGCCTTCCTCTGGTACCCGCTTCTGGCGGTGGTGATCGTGGTCGACGACAACGACGATCTGACCGTGAAGGCGGCCATGGCCCGGATTCTTGGCACCCTCTGCGGCGGACTGGTCACCTTCCTGGTGCATTCGATCCTCAGCGGCTGGATGGGGGTGCTGGTGTCCCTGGTGTTGATCGTTCCGGTCCTGCGCCTGTTCGGCTGGGAGGGGGGTCTGATCACGGCCGGCAACCTGAGCGTGGTGTTCCTGATGACCCCCACCTACGTCGCCCTCGACTGGAGGTATGTGTTCGAGCGCAGCCTCGACACCGCCCTGGGCTGCGCCATCGCCCTGGCGGTGGGGCTTCTGTTCTGGCCGCGCAGCGCCTACCACGAGCTTCTGCGAGCCGATCGCCACCTGCGCCAGGAGATCAGCGCCCAGCTGGAGGGCCTGCGCCAGGGCCTGCAGCAGGCCCAGCCCCGTCCGCAGCCGCTCGATCCAGCACCGCTGAGCGACGCGGTGGCGCGCATGGAACAGCTGGTCCACCGGGAGCGGGGCGGACCTCGCCATCTGCGGCTGCGCACCAGCGGCTGGGAGCGGCGCCTGCGCCACTGGCAGCTGGTGCTCTTCCACTGGATTGCCTGGGAGAGGCTGCTGGCGACCCTCCCCCCCCTGAGCGCCAGCGAGGCGCCACTGCTGGAGCGCAGCGTGGAGGGGCTGCTCGGCCAGCTGGCGGGCCAGAACCTGCCCACTCCACCGCGGGACGCCGGCGCCTGGCGGCAGCTGGCCCTGGCGCAGGGCCTGCCGCTGCTCCCCCTGCTCGCGCTGGCGGAGGAACTCCGCCCCCTGCACACCAATCTGGGCTCCCTGGGCCGGCGGGCGCCGTGCTGATCCGCCGCGCCGAGCTGCGCCTGGCCCTCACCGCCGGCCTGGGCAACGCCTTGGCCAGCCTCTCCGGCCTGCCCTTCGGTTACTACGTGCCCCTGGCCGTGCTGGCGGTCGGGGCGGGCAGCTACGGCGGTTCCCTGGCGATCGGCCGGCAGCGGATCCTGGGCAGCGTGCTCGGCGCGGCACTGCTGGAGGTGGGCTTCGCGGGATTGGCCGGCCTGCCGATGCCCCTGGCCCTGGCGCTCACCCTGGCCTCGCTGCGCCTGCTGGGCGGACTCCTGGGCCTGGAGACGGGCTACAAGGTGGGCGGTTTCATCGTGGTGATGGGCTGGCTGGTGCAAGACAGGGAGCTGGCCAGCTGGATCGGGCTGCGCCTCGGCTGGACCTGCTTCGGCGTGGCGCTGGCGCTGCTCAGCCTGCGGCTGTTCTGGCCCAGTCGGAGCCTGGCCCAGGTGTTGCGGGATTTCGACACCCTGCTGGAGGATCTGCAGGGACTCTTCGGCGCCCTGGCCGAGCCGAGCGCCACGGTTCCCATGGATGCCCGTCCCATGGATGCCCGTCCCCTGGATGCCAGTCCCCTGGATGCCAGCCGCTATCAGGCGCTGCGGGGGCGGCTGCTGACCCTGCGCCGCCTGCGGCCTCTCCTGGCGGAGGAGCTCGGGGCCAACCCCCGCCGCCATCCCGCCTATCGGCTGGTGGAAGCCTTTGAGCAGGCCAGCTCGCGGCTGGTCCGTGCCGCCGGCGAGATGCTGCGCCACCCCCCTTCCCGCGGCGCTGACGCCCTGGCGGTGGATCTGCATCGGGCCGAGGCCGACTTGCTGCACAGCCTCGTGGCACGCCTGGGCCACTGGCGGTTGCTCCTGGCGGAGCGGCAGGGGGCGTTTCCCCCTCCCCCCAGCGAACCCTTCCCCCTGCCCACAAGCTGGCGCCAGCTGGAGCAAACCCTGCAGGATCCGAGCGTCGAAGACGCCTCCCTGGAGCGACTGGAGCGCCTCGCCGCCCGCCTGATGCTCTGCCGGCTCGCCCAGGGGGCGATGGTGGAGGCGGAGCGGCAGTGGGCCGCCCTTCAGCCCTCGGGCCGTGCGACCCACCAGCGCTCGATCCGGTAGCCAAGGATCACCAGCAGCACCACCAGCCAGAACCAGAGCTCCGGCGGGTTGGCGTTGCAGAGGATCAGCAGCAACGCCAGCTCCGCCGCCAGCCAGGGCAGTTCGCGGCGCAGCAGGGAGGAGGTTGGCCGGGGGGCAGGCGCAGCCATGGACGTCAGGGAAAGGTGCGGGGCTGGTGCAGGGAGGGCACGTTCCAGAGGCGGTCCAGCCGCGGGGTGCGATAGCCGCCGGTGAGGGAGCGCAGGCCGGGCAGCAGATAACTCACGGGTGGGCGCCATTCCACGTAAGCGTGGCTGGTCACCGTCAGGCCGGAGCGCACCGGAAAGACGCCGCTGCCACCGGAGAGGGTCCAGCGGAAGCCATCCAGGCTGCCCGGATCGCGCTCCAGTTCGATCTCCGCCCGCATCACCGGGCCGTTGCGGGTGAGTTCCCGGGCCAGCTGGGGGTTGCCCGTGGTGGTGGAAACATCCTCCAGGGTGGCGGGCAGGGACAGCACCTCCCGCACCCGGCCGACGATGCCGCCGAAGCGGCCGCGCTGGTTCCACATCGGCACCACCTCCACCGGCAGTCCGATCGGCAGGCGGCGGGCGTCCGCGGGGGCGAAGTAGGCCACCGCCCGCAGGCTCGCAGCGCCAAGGCCCGGGCGGTCCTGATGGCCGATCGTGCCCAGCCGCTGGCCCAGCCCCACCGTCTGCCCCTCAATCACCTGCAGATCGAGCACATGGCCGTCCCGCTCCGCCAGCACCTGGCCGTCGTAGGCGATCCGTGCCTCGCTGACGCGGATCTGGCGGCGCAGATCATCGATGCGGAAGCGGCGCTGCTGGGCTTCCGTCTCGATCTGCAGCTTCACCTGCTGGTGGTCGGTGCGCACCCGCCGCTCCTCGATCCGCACCTGGTCCAGATTGACGCTGGTGCTGGCCAGTCCCTGCTCCGCCGCCACCACCTCGGCGGAGAGGGGAGCCACCACCTCGCGGCGGCTGAGCCACTCCAGGTTGCGCAGCTTGCCCGCATAGGTGGCCTGAAGGGCGCGATAGCGGCGGCCGTCAGCCGCCAACTTGGCCAGGGCCGTCTCGACCGCCAGCCGCTCGCTCTCCAGCCGCTGGCGGTCGCGGGCGGTGAGGTCGCGGTCGATGCGCTCCAGCTGGGCCAGATTGCCGCGCTGCTGCTGCAGCTGGCGCTCCAGCACCGGTAGATCAAGGAGCATCAGCACCTGGCCGCGGCGCACCGCTTCCCCCACCCGCACATTCAGGGCGCGCACTTGGCCGGCGGCGCGGGCGTTGAGCACCCCAGCGTTGTCGGGATGGAGCAGCACCCCCTCGCCGCTCACCTCGGTGGGCACCGGCCAGAGCAGGGCCCAGACGCCGAGGGCCGCCGCCACCGCCGCCAGGCACACCCCAACCTGGCCGTGATCGCCCAGGCCCTGCCAACGCGCGCGGATCGGGGAGCCGGTCATGGGGCCAGCTTGCATGAGGTGCGGCGGATTGGCCAGATCGGCCATACTTCCCCAACTTTCCCCTCGCCGTGGGTTTCCCGTGCGCCGTCGAGCCCGGAGCTGCTGGGGAATCGCCGGCTGGCTGGGGGTGGCGGCGCTGGCCCCTCAGCTCGGCTCCCCGTTCGCACCAGCCCTTGCGAACCCGACCCCCAGCCAGGGCATCGGGCGGCTGGAGCGCAGCTGGCGGCAGCTCGACCGCGAGCTGCGCGCCCTCGACGCCCTGATCCCGGCCGATCCCCAGACACCCGCGCCGAAGTCCCTGGGCACGCCCCCCCTGCCCCAGGGACTGCTCGCCCCGAACGCCGCACCCGCCGGCCCGATCACCCCCGCGGACCACATCCCCCCCGCTCCCCTGAGCCTGCCCGAGCCGCTGGCGCTGCGGCAGGGGCGGATCGTGAGCCTGGGGCTGGAGCAGGCGGTGGCGATCGCTTTCGCCAACAACCCCGCCCTCCAGGCCCAGCGGCTGGAGGTGGCGGCGGGCCTGGCGGATCTGCAGGCCGCCCTGGGCACCTACTGGCCGCGGATCCGCGCCTTCGCCGACGCCGCCAGCGGCCGCAGCGGCCAGGCCAGCAACGCGCCGGTGGGCAACACCAACCTCGGCCTGGGGCCGAACTTCGCCCCCGGCGGGCCCTTCGCCGTCCCCTCTGGCGGCGCTGTCTCCTTCGGCACCTATGGCAGCGGCGGCGCCGCCGGTGTGCAGCTCGACTACGCCCTGCTCGACTTCGCCCGCA
>JBILEP010000128.1:0-6176 GCA_044352045.1 Cyanobium sp.
GAGCGCGCCCCCCGCGCCGACCCTGCCCCCGCCGGCGTTCCAGCCGCCGCCGCCGCCCAGCAGCCCTCCCCCAGCCACTCCCCCAACGGCCGCGCCACCGGTTGCACCGCCCTCGCCCCCGCCACCTGCGCCGCCGCTGACGCCACCTCCGATTCAGTCGCCGCCGGCGCTCCCCTGAGGCACCGCCGCGAGCAGCTCCGCCGCGAGCCGGGGCAGCAGCCCTTCGTCCTGGGCGCAGGCCGCCCCTTCCCCCAGGGCCACCAGCAGCATCGGCCGGTGGCCTTCGGCCTCCACATAGGCGGCGTCGTGGCGGGCCTGGCTCATCCAGCCCGCCTTGCTCCACAGCCGCGCCCCCTCCGGCAGTCCGCCCCCCAGGAAGCCGTCCACCTGGTTTTCCGGGTCGGCGGCGCGGTTGGCGGCCGCCAGGGGCCGCTCCAGCAGGCTCCGCATCCGCTCACAGGCCGGGGGCGAGACGATCGCCCCGCCGATCACGGCGTGCAGCAGGCGGGCGGTGGCGTCACTGCTCAACCGGTTGCGGTTCTCCCGGTCGACTCCCATGAACTGCGCCTCGCGGCCATAGGGGCCCTCCGCCCAGGTTTTCTGACAGGCGTTGCAGCCGCGCCACTCCGGCCAATCGAGGCCCTCCAGCCAACCGTTCACCAGCTGCCGCTGCCGCTCCCAGATCTGCCGCCGCGCCGCGGGCAGGGCCGGACCGCTGCGGGTGCCGCTGAGCAGGTCCACCACCAGGGAGGTGGCGTCGTTGCCGGAATGGCGGATCATGTCGGCGAGGGCGCGGCGCAGCTCCGCTTCGTCCTGGAGCAGCCGGCGCTGCAGCCAGGCCTCGCTGGCGGCGAGATAGACCAGCTTCACCACGCTGGCCGGATAGCGCAGCCGTTCCCCGCCATGGCTGGCGCCAGTCGGCCGCTGCTGCCAAAAGGCCTCCAGCCCGAGCCGTTCCGCTTGGCGCCGCAGGGATTCCGGGTAGCGCAGCCAGGTGATCGAGAGCCGCTCGGCCAGGCCGGGGCGCCCCTCGGCCTCCAGGGCCGACAGCACGGTGGCAAGGGTCTGGCCCATCGCCGGATCCGGGCTGTAGAACTCCATCACCGCCCTGCATGCGATGGCGACATTAGGCACTGTCCCCCCCCCCGGCAGCGTGTTGCGCCTGGAGCGCTGTCTCGATGCCTGGAGTCGGCCGCGGGGCGAGGGCCTGGCCACCCAGGTGCGCGCCGGCCGCCACCTGCGGGTGCTGGCGGCCGACCCCGCCGGTGGCCGCCGCCTGCGTGTGCGGCTCTGGGAGGACGGCTACCCCTGCTGGCTGGAGGTCGAGGCCCTGGGGATCCATGGCCGGCCGGCCCTGCCGCCCCCGCTGCCGCGCCTGGATCGGGTCGCGATCGCCGCGCGGCTGCCCGGGGTGTTGGCCTTCGCCGAAGCCGCCGCCGCCCTGCCGAACACCTACCTCTGGGGCGGCAGCCTCGGCCCCAACTACGACTGCTCCGGCCTGGTGCAGGCGGCCTACGCGGCCAGCGGGGTCTGGCTTCCCCGCGACGCCTACCTGCAGGAGCGCTTCTGCCAGAGCGTGGCGGTGCTTCCCGGCCAGACCAGCCTGCTGCTGCCCGGCGATCTGATCTTCTTCGGCACAGCGCAGCGCTGCACCCATGTGGGCCTGCACCTTGGTGGCGGCCGCTACCTGCACAGCTCGGGCCGTGAGCACGGCCGCAACGGCATCGGCCGCGATGACCTCAACCCCCGCAACCCCGATCCGGTGGCCAGCCACTACCGGCAGGAACTGCGCGGCGCCGGCCGGGTGATGCACAGCCACGACGGCAGTCCGCTTCCCCCGTAAGGTCGAGCCATCTTTCTTCGGTGGCGGCCGTGGCCCAATCCGACCCCCTCCCGGCTTCGCCCCCGCCAGACCTTTCGATCGTGGTCCCCCTCTACAACGAGGAGGCGAGCGTGCCACCGCTGGTGGAGCAGCTGCTGGGGGCCCTGCGGCCCCTGGGGCGGTCATTTGAGCTGGTGCTGGTGGATGACGGCTCCCGCGATGGCACCGCCCCGGTGCTGCGCGACCTTTGCGCTCGCGTGCCCGAACTGGTGGCGGTGCTGCTCCGTCGCAATTACGGCCAGACCCCGGCGATGGCGGCGGGCTTCCATGCCAGCCGCGGCGCGCTGATCGTCACCCTCGACGGCGACCTGCAGAACGATCCGGCCGATATCCCCATGCTTCTCGATCGGCTGGAGAACGGCGATCTCGATCTGGTGAGCGGTTGGCGCCACCAGCGCCAGGACAACACGATCAGCCGGCTGCTGCCCTCCCTGCTGGCCAACCGCCTGATTGCCGGCGTCACCGGCGTGCGGCTGCATGACTACGGCTGCTCCCTGAAGGCCTACCGCCGCGAAGTGCTGGCCGATCTGAATCTCTACGGCGAACTGCACCGTTTTCTGCCCGCCCTGGCCTTCATCGAGGGCGCGCGCATCGGCGAGGTGAAGGTGAACCACCATCCCCGCCGCTACGGCCGCAGCAAGTATGGAATCGACCGCACATTCCGGGTGCTGATGGACCTGCTCACCGTCTGGTTCATGAAGCGTTTCCTCACCCGCCCGATGCATGTCTTCGGCTTCGCCGGGCTGCTCTCGCTTGGGGCGGGGCTTGCCCTGCTGCTCTGGCTGATCGCCCAGAAGCTGCTGCTTGGCACCGACATCGGTGACCGGCCGTTGCTGTTGATGGCGGTGTTGGCGATTCTCAGCGGCGTTCAGCTGTTCGGATTCGGGCTGCTGGCGGAGCTGCAGATGCGCACCTATCACGAGAGCCAGGGGCGGCCGATCTACCGGGTGCGCGCCACGGTTCGCGGCCAGGACCTCGCGGCGGCCAGCTCGGCCTGAGGGGCGGGCCTGGTGCGGCCCCGGAAGGCCTCCAGGGCCTGGGCGGCCTCCCGCATCACCGCGGGGTGCACATCCCGCAGGCCGCGGCGCAGCAGCGGCAGGGTGGCGGGGTGGCCCCAGCGGCGGGCGATCCGCATGGCTTCGAGCCGCTCCGGCTGGGTGCCGTGGGCTGCCGCCGCCAGGCGCGCCAGCAGCAGGGCGCGGCCGCGCTGATCCGCCCGGCGGGGCAGGGGCTGCTCGGCTGGGGGTGGGTCTGTCGTTGCGCTCTGGGGCTCGGTCGCCGCCGCCACCGCCGCCGGGCCAGGGGCGACCAGCTCCCGCTGGGCCCGGTTGAGGGCAGCCACGGCACTGGTGTCGGCGGAACGCAGGAAGGGGCGCGGCTGGCGACGTGTGACCAGCCAAAGCGCCACCAGCAAGGTGGCGGCGGCGGCTCCGAGCAGCGAAGGGTTCATGGGGATCGGCAGGACGCGCGACGACAGGGGCGCTGTCAGGGAAGGTGCTGAACTTTTATGTCACCCCTGCAGGCCTGCTGGGGGGCTGCGGAAAGCGCTCCTTACAGTACCGGCGGTTGCTTGTGGCCCGCGCCATGACTGGAGAATTTGCCGCTTCCTGGTTGCCCTCGGTGTTCGTGCCGCTTGTGGGCATCCTTGGCCCCGCCGTGGCCATGGCCCTGCTGTTCAACGTGATCGAAGCGCGCGACTGAGCCCTTCCTCGTCCGACCCCGCCACTCCCTTCCGCCGCTCCCCCAGCGACCATGACCGTCACCCCCGTGGCCGACCCCTGTGTCGGCAACCTCGCCACCCCCGTCAACAGCAGCTATTTCACCAAGGCGTTCCTCAACGCATTGCCCGCCTACCGCCCCTCCCTGTCGCCGAATCGTCGCGGCCTGGAGGTGGGGATGGCCCACGGTTTCTTCCTTTACGGTCCCTTTGCCATCACCGGCCCTCTGCGGCTTACCGAGTACGCCAGCACCGCCGGCCTGCTGGCCACCATCGGCTTGGTGTCGATCCTCACGGTGTGCCTCTCGATCTATGGCACCGCTGGCCATGGCCCGAATGTGCAGCCGCCGGACGCCACGATCGACAACCCACCGGCCGATCTGTTCACCAAGGCCGGCTGGGCTGAGTTCGCCAGCGGCTTCTGGTTGGGCGGCTGCGGTGGGGCGGCCTTCGCCTGGTTCCTGTGCAGCACCACCCTGGTCTCGCCCCTGGTGAAGATCGCTGGCGGGGTTTGGAGCCTGAGCTGAAGTCCTGGCCTCCAGGCTAGTCATCCCACTCCCCTGTTTCATTGTCTTAGCGAGCCTCGCCCTGCGGCGGGGCTTTTTTCATGGCTCCATTCCGCCCTAGGCTGCCGCCACTTGGCAGCCTGAAGTCCCTCGGAGGTTTCAGAGGGCTCAGTTATTGTTTTCACTCTCTTTCGGAGCTGAGCTTGTTGTCATGGCGAGACGGCGGCGGCGGCGGCGCGTTCGAGAAGGAGAGGCCCAACCAAGCCCTGGCTCGGAGCATCCCGAGGGCATGGTCAAAGTGCGCGTGAGAAGCCGCCGGCGTCGCAGTCGGGAGAGGGAAAATTTGCGCCGATCTCACGCTAAGCGCGAAGATCCGTTGTTGTTCCTGGCCCTCTATGGGATCGGCCTGCTCGTTGTGGTGAGTCTCGGCGTTGCCGCGTTCTCTGGTCTTGATCGGCTTTACAACCCCCAGGAGCCGAAGCAGCAGCCCCGCACTCAGCCGACGCCGACGACCCCTTCGATCTAAACAGCTGCCCGGCTTTGGTGCACCATCCAAAGGCCATGCCCACGCTGATGGAGGCTGTTTGGCTACGGGGCTGGCTCATCAAAAAGCCCCCGGTGTGAGCCGGGGGCAGAGGTGTCCTTCGAGGAATGAAGAGTTCGAGATTTAGCCGAACTTACCGGAGGTGGAGGCGATCAGGAAGGCGGCATAGGTGATGAAGTAGCCCACGGTGAAGTGAGCGAGACCCACCACACGGGCCTGCACGATCGAGAGAGCGACGGGCTTGTCGCGCCAGCCGACCAGGTTGGCCAGCGGTGTGCGCTGGTGGGCCCAGACGATGGTCTCGATCAGTTCCTGCCAGTAACCGCGCCAGGAGATCAGGAACATGAAGCCGGTGGCCCAGATCAGGTGACCAAAGAGGAACATCCAGGCCCAGACGGCCAGGTTGTTCGAGCCAGCGGGGTTGTAGCCATTGATCAACTGGGAGCTGTTGAGCCACAGGTAATCGCGGAACCAGCCCATCAGATAAGTACTGGATTCGTTGAACTGGGCCACGTTGCCCTGCCAGATGGCGAGGTGCTTCCAGTGCCAGTAGAAGGTGAGCCAACCCACGGTGTTCAGGGCCCAGAAGACCGCCAGGTAGAAGGCGTCCCAGGCCGAGATGTCGCAGGTGCCGCCACGGCCAGGGCCGTCGCAGGGGAAGGAGTAGCCGAAGTCCTTCTTGTCGGGCATCAGCTTGGAGCCACGGGCATCCAGAGCGCCCTTCACCAAGATCAGGGTGGTGGTGTGGAGACCCAGCGCGATGGCGTGGTGCACCAGGAAGTCACCAGGACCGATCTGGAGGAAGAGGGAGTTGTTGCCTGCATTGATGGCATCCATCCAACCCGGAAGATAGGCGGCACCAGATGTGCTGGCCAAACTTCCGGAATTGGCCAGCAGCACATCCATGCCGTACATGGCTTTGCCACTGGCGGCCTGCACGAACTGGGCGAAGACGGGCTCCACCAGGATCTGCTTCTCGGGGGTGCCGAAGGCCACGACCACGTCGTTGTGGACGTAGAGGCCGAGGGTGTGGAAACCGAGGAACAGGGACACCCAGCTCAGGTGGCTGATGATCGCCTCCTTGTGATCGAGAACCCTGGCCAGAACGTTGTTCTTGTTGGCTTCGGGGTCGTAGTCACGGATGAAGAAGATCGCACCGTGGGCGAAGGCACCGCACATCAGGAAGATGGCGATGTACTGGTGGTGGGTGTACAGAGCGGCCTGAGTGGTGTAGTCCCGGGCGATGAACGCATAGGACGGCAGCGAGTACATGTGCTGCGCCACCAGGCTGGTGACCACGCCGAGGGAAGCCAGGGCGAGGCCGAGCTGGAAGTGGAGCGAGTTGTTGATCGTGTCGTACAGACCCTTGTGGCCGGCACCCAGGTCGCCCGGGGTCCCCTTGGGGGGATTGTGGGCGTCGAGGATTTCGCGGATCGAGTGACCGATCCCGAAATTGGTGCGGTACATGTGGCCGGCGATCACGAAGATGCAGCCGATCGCCAGGTGGTGATGGGCGATGTCGGTGAG
>JBILEP010000183.1:0-4694 GCA_044352045.1 Cyanobium sp.
GACGCCGCCGCCTCATCGCAGAGGCCGCGCCAGCAGCAGAGGGTGCATTTCTTGCGATCGCTCACCAGCGGCGGCGGTTCCGCGCGCGCCAGGTCCGCCGCCAGGCGGGCGAGGCTCTCATCGAGCTGGCGCTGCAGGGAGTCGCCCAGGGCCACGCTCTCCCGCTCCGGCCGCGGATCACCGCCGGCCACCACCAGGCCATGGCTGACCGGGCCGCCCTGATGGCCGGCCAGCAGGCGCCCCCAGAGGGCCAGCAGCAGGCGGTGTTCGCGGGTGGTGCGCCGCCCCTGGCGGCCCAGCACCGGCCGGTAGCTGTGGCGGCCCCAGCGGCTGCTGCCCGCCACCTTCTCCAACAGCGGCGGATGGGCCTCGATCGTTGTCCGCTCCAGCGTCTGGCCCCGCAGTCGCAGCCCCACCACGCCGTCCTCCCCCCGGGCGCAGGCGGCTTCACCCCGGCCGGGACGCTTGGGCAGCAGACCCATGAACCCGCGCACCTGCTCGTCCAACGCCAGGGCTCGGTGGGCGCTCCACTGGCGCCGCCGCTGGGGTCCATGACGGTCGAGCCAGGCCCGGCGCCGGCAGCGCAGCCAGCTGCGCAGCAGCCGGTCGGTGAGCGGTGGTGGCGGCATGCCCGCACCGTAGGAGCGCCTGTCCAGGTGCAGTGGCCTGCCGCCGGTCCGGCACCCCGCCCGCGGCGAGGGCCAATCCCCCCTGCTACGAGAGATCCCATCTGTTTTGCGGTTTGTCGCGCCCATGGCCTCTGCCCCCCTGCCCCTGGAGGCCAGCCCGATCGCCTTCGGCACCGATGGCTGGCGCGGCATCCTCGGGGTGGACATCACCGTGGAACGCCTGCTGCCGGTGGCGGCCGCGGCGGCCCGGGAGCTGGAGAGCAGCGCCCCCGCCGGCCTGGAGAGCCGCACGGTGGTGATCGGCTACGACCGCCGCTTCCTGGCCCCGGAGCTGGCGGAGGCGATCGGGGCGGCGGTGCGCGGCGCCGGCCTGGAGCCGCTGCTGGCCGACACGCCGATCCCCACCCCCGCCGCCAGCTGGGCGGTGGTGGAGCGCCAGGCCCTGGGGGCCCTGGTGATCACCGCCAGCCACAACCCGCCGGAATGGTTGGGGCTCAAGATCAAGGGCCCCTTCGGCGGTTCGGTGGAAGGGGACTTCACGAAGCGGGTGGAACGGCGCCTGGAGGCCGGCGGGATCACGGTGCCGATCGCTGGCGCCACGCCCCGCTTCGACGCCATGGGGGAGTATCTGGCCGGCCTGCGCGGACGGGTGGACACCGCCGCCCTGGCTGCGGGCCTGGCGGCCAGCGGCCTGCGGGTGATCGTGGATCCGATGCACGGCTCGGCGGCCGGCGGCCTGAGCGGCCTGCTGGGGGAGGCCTGCCCGGTGCGGGAGATCCGCTCCCAGCGCGACCCGCTCTTCGGCGGCAACCCGCCCGAGCCGCTGGCGCCCTACCTGGAGGAGCTGATCGCGGCGGTGAAGGCCTCCACCGCCGCCGGCAGCCCGGCGGTGGGCATCGTGTTCGATGGCGACGGCGACCGCATCGCGGCGGTGGATGAAAACGGCCGCTTCTGCAGCACCCAGCTGCTGATGCCCCTGTTCATCGACCATCTGGCCCGGGCGCGGCAGCTGGGCGGCAGCGTGATCAAAACGGTGAGCGGCTCCGACCTGATGCGCTTGGTGGCCGAAGACCTGGGCCGGGAGGTGGTGGAGATGCCGGTGGGCTTCAAGTACATCGCCGCCGCGATGCTCGCCGGTGAGGTGCTGGTCGGGGGAGAGGAATCAGGCGGGGTGGGCTTCGGCATGCACCTGCCCGAGCGGGACGCGCTGTTCGCCGCCCTGCTGTTGCTGGAAGCGCTGGTGGAGGGGGGCGTGCCCCTGGGGCAGCGGATCGACGCCCTGCAACAGCGCTGCGGCGGCGCCAGCCACTATGACCGCCTCGACCTGCGCCTGCCGGATATGGAAAGCCGCGCCCGGCTGGAGGCCCGCCTGGCGGCGGCGCCGCCCACGGAGGTGGCCGGCGCGGCGGTGCAGGAGGTGATCACCACCGATGGGGTGAAGCTGCGGCTCGGCCCCAGCCACTGGCTGATGCTGCGCTTCTCCGGCACCGAGCCGCTCCTGCGCCTCTACTGCGAAGCGCCGGATGGGGAGCGGGTGGCGGCGGTGCTGGGCTGGGCCCGGCAGCTGGCGGAGTCGGTGTGAGCGCTACGCCGCTTGTGATCGCCAGCGGCAATGCGGGCAAGCTGCGGGAATTCGCGGCCCTGCTGGCGGAGTTTCCCCTGGAGGTGCGGCCCCAGCCGGAGGGGCTGGAGGTGGAGGAAACGGGCGCCACCTTCGCGGCGAATGCCCAGCTGAAGGCCGAAGCGGTGGCCCGCACCACCGGCTGCTGGGCCTTGGCCGACGATTCGGGCCTGGCGGTGGAGGCCCTCGGCGGTGCGCCGGGGGTGTTCTCGGCCCGCTACGCCCCCACCGATGCGGCGCGCATCGCCCGGTTGCTGGAGGAGCTGGCGGCCGCCAGCGGCGAACGGGTCAGCCGGGGGCTGCTGCCGGATCGCCGCGCCGCCTTCGTGGCTGCCCTGGCCCTGGCCGATCCCAGCGGCGCGGTGCGGCTGGAGGTGGAGGGCCGCTGCGAAGGGTTGATCTGTGAGGCGCCCCGGGGTGAGGGCGGCTTCGGCTACGACCCGGTGTTCCTGGTGCCGGAGCTGGGCCTCACCTTTGCCGAGATGGACAAGGCCAGCAAGGGTCGTGTCGGCCACCGGGGCCGGGCTTTCGCGGCGCTGGAGCCGGCGTTGCGGGCGCTGCTGGCGGCAGGCTGCCTAGGGTGAGAAGGAATTTAGAAAAATTCCCGTGTCCAAAGCCCAACTCACCGCCTTCCTCGCCCGTGTGGAGGCCGATCCAGCCCTCAAGCTCCAGGTGGAGGCCGCGGCTGACCCGATCGCCGTGGTAGCGATTGCCCTGGCGGCAGGGTTCCATTTCTCACCGGCCCGACTGTCACGCCACCTGCGCGGCTGAGATCCGTCAAAGCCAAGCGCCAGCCCAAGCCGCGCAGCTTGAGCGGCAAGGCTGGTTCTGTGAGGGGGCTGCCTTTCCCTCGACAGTGCAGGTTCCTGACAGCTTGATCGCTGGACGGGAGGAAAAGGGCACGGTTGCCATGCAGACCTCCTGGGGAATTCAGCTTCCCAAGCATCGCCATTGGTGCACAAATTCACCTGCTCACGTCCTCGGAGGCTGTGTCTGGCGACCTTGCTTGGAGTCGGACAACCTCTGGCTTGCGGCCACCGGCCAGCGTCATCTCCAGGGCATCCAGACAGCACTCCGTGTTCAGGATGCTCGTGTGATACTCCCATCGGCACCGTTCGCGGGCATCATTCGCGGGCATCAGAGTAGGTGGCGCTTCCACCGGCTCACCGGGATGGGGCGCACCGCAAGCGGCTCTGCCTCATGGGTTTACGTTTGGGCTGTCGAGAAAAACCAGACCACCTGAGTCTGGCGGAGGGGAGCGAGATTTGACACTTGCGGACGGTGGCAGTAAGTTAATGCGAGGTGCTTAGAGCCACTGTTTATCGATTGATTACGATTTCAATCTCGCGCAGAGCCGTGTTGGTGGCCTTGAAGCGGTGCAGGCCCTGGAGCCTGCGAGGTGATTCCTCTGGATGTGGCCGAATCTACCCCCGCCAGCTCGCTGACGCCACCAAGGTCTTGGCTCGAGAAGAGCCCTCGGGCAGCCGGCTTGGCCCTCATGATTCGCATCTCTGTCAATCGGGATTTTGTTCATGATTGAGCCGTCGCCAACGAACATTCTTGCGGGCCTTCGCATCGCCGTCGTCAATCCCTACCTGGAAGGACGAGAGAAGGACTGTGAAAAGAATCTTTATCCCCGATCCCATCTCTGGGGAGCTGATGCGCTGTCAAAAGCCGGGGCGCGGGTGGTCTATATCCGTCCGGATTCCAGCTCCGTTTGCTACAAGCTGCTCTCCATGCTCTCGCGCCTGGCGAAAGGGCGTCTTGGCAATCTCGAGTTCGACTGGTTGATTGTAACATCCTTCTGGCGATATGACCTTATCTATATTTGCTACGGGTCTTTTTTGGCCACCCAGCTCCTGCGAGCCCTCGGGGTGATTCGTTGCCCGGTGGTTGCCTGGGTGTACCGGCCTCCCCGGGCGATTCCGTTCTGGAAGCTTCGCGATCTGCAGACCCGCTTCCCCTTCCGTTATGGGTTGGACGGGCTGCTCTGCCTGACCAAGCGTGCCGAGCAAGGGTGGAAGGTGAAATGGCCCCGAAAACGGATTTCCTTCCTCGCGTGGGGAGCCGATACCATCATGTTCGCTGGATCGGATTCGCCTGGGGAATTCTTTTTTGCCTGCGGAAGAACCTATCGCGATTACGCGACTCTCCTGGCCGCCGCCGCTCAAGTACCCGTTCCTTTGAAGATTATCGCATCCCGCAGTCTACTCGGCAGCCAGCCTTTGCCGCCAAATGTGCATCTTGTTCAAGGGCCGAACAATCCTTCCAATGATCGTGGCATCCTCTATGCTGAAATCATTGGCGAGTACTACGCCAAGGCCAAAGCAGTGCTGATTTGCCTCCAACCGATTGAGGACGACACCTCCGGATTGACAAACCTGCTCGAGGCCCTTGCCATGGGCCGGCCGGTGGCCATCACTCGCACTGGTTCCCTTGATATC
>JBILEP010000129.1:0-6102 GCA_044352045.1 Cyanobium sp.
TGAGCTCAAGAACCTCGGCTTCCATTACGCCACCCAGGCGGCCGTGTCGATCTCGGTTGACGACCTGCGCATCCCCGGCGACAAGGCCGCCCTGCTGGAGGAGGCGGAGCAGCAGATCACCGAAACCGAAGAGCGCTACCGGCTCGGCGAGATCACCGAGGTGGAGCGCCACACCAAGGTGATCGACACCTGGACTGAAACCAACGAGCGGCTCGTGGCGGCGGTGCGCCGCAACTTCAACGAGAACGATCCGCTCAACTCCGTGTGGATGATGGCCAACTCCGGCGCCCGGGGCAACATGTCCCAGGTGCGGCAGTTGGTGGGGATGCGCGGCCTGATGGCCAACCCCCAGGGCGAGATCATCGACCTGCCGATCCGCACCAACTTCCGCGAGGGCCTCACCGTCACGGAATACGTGATCTCCTCCTACGGCGCCCGCAAGGGCCTAGTGGACACCGCCCTGCGCACCGCTGACTCCGGCTACCTCACCCGCCGGCTGGTGGACGTGGCCCAGGACGTGATCGTGCGGGAGGAAGACTGCGGCACCCTGCGGGGCATCCCGATCGCGGCGGAGGACGGCGGCCGCTTCGGCAAGAAGCTGATCGGCCGCCTGGCCGCCGAGCCCGTGCTCGACGCCGCCGGCGCGGTGCTGGTGCAGCGGGACGGCGAGATCGATGAACTGGTCTCCGCCGCCATCGAGGCGGCTGGGGTGCGCACGGTGGTGGTGCGCTCGCCGCTCACCTGCGAAGCCTCGCGGTCGGTGTGCCGCAAGTGCTACGGCTGGGCCCTGGCCCACAACCAGCTGGTCGACCTGGGCGAATCGGTGGGCATCATCGCCGCCCAGTCGATCGGCGAGCCGGGCACCCAGCTCACCATGCGCACATTCCACACCGGTGGTGTGTCCACCGCCGAAACTGGCGTGGTGCGCTCCCTGGTGGAGGGGGTGGTGGAATTCGGCTCCAAGGCGCGGGTGCGGCCGCACCGCACCCCCCACGGTGTGGAAGCCCACCTGGCGGAAACCGATTTCAGCCTGGAGGTGAAGCCGAGCGGCAAGGGCAAGCTGCAGAAGCTCAGCATCACTTCCGGCTCGATCCTGTTCGTCGACGACGGCGCCAGCGTGCCCTCCGATACGATCCTGGCCCAGATCTCCTCCGGTGCCCAGGTCAAGAAGAGCGTCGAGAAGGCCACCAAGGATGTGATCTGCGACCTGGCCGGCCAGGTGCGCTTTGAGGAGGTGATCCAGCCCCGTGAGGTCACCGACCGCCAGGGCAACATCACCCACAAGGCCCAGCGTCTGGGCCGCCTCTGGGTGTTCAGCGGCGACGTGTACAACCTGCCCCCCAACGCCCAGCCAGTGGTGGAGGGCAACAAGCAGGCCACCACCGGTGAGGTGCTGGCGGAGAGCCGGCTGGTGAGCGAATACGGTGGCGCGGTGCGGCTGCGCGATTCCGCTGGCGATTCGCGCGAGGTGCAGATCGTCACCGCCAGCCTCACCCTCAAGGATTGCAAGCTGGTGTGCGAATCCACCCACTCCGGTGAGATCTGGCACCTGGAGGGCAAGGACGACATTCGCTACCTGCTGAAAACCCAACCGGGCAGCAAGATCGGCAACGGCGAGGTGATCGCCGAGCTCGCCGACGATCGCTTCCGCACCCAGACGGGCGGCATCGTGCGCTTCTCACCGGGCCTTTCGATCAAGAAAGCCCGCTCCGCCAAGCATGGCTATGAGGTGAGCAAGGGGGGCACCCTGCTGTGGATTCCCCAGGAAACCCACGAGATCAACAAGGACATCTCCCTGTTGATGATCGAGGACGGCCAGTGGATCGAAGCGGGCACCGAGGTGGTGAAGGACATCTTCAGCCAGACCGCCGGTATCGTTACCGTCACCCAGAAGAACGACATCCTGCGGGAGATCATTGTGCGCTCCGGTGAGCTGCACCTTATCTCCGACAGCAAGGTGCTCAGCCGCTACGGCGCCGAGGGCCTGATGGTGAATCCCGGCGAGGAGATCGCCCCGGGCCTCACCGCCAAGGCGATGCATCTGGTGGAGGCGGTGGATACACCGGAGGGCGGCGCCCTGCTGCTGCGGCCGGTGGAGGAATACACGATTCCCGATGAGGCCCACCTGCCCGAACTGGCGCCCATCAAGCAGAACGGCGGCCCCTCCCTCGCCCTCAAGGCCAGCCAGCGGCTCACCTACAAAGATGGCGAGCTGATCAAGAGCGTCGATGGCGTGGAATTGCTGCGCACCCAGCTGATCCTCGAAACGATCGACACCACGCCGCAGATGACCGTCGATGTGGAGGCGGTGCCTGACAAGCGCGCCAAGGCCACCGATCGCCTGCAGCTGGTGATCCTTGAAACCCTGCTGGTGCGCCGCGACACCCTCTCCGACGCCAGCCACGGCTCCACCCACACCGAGCTGTCGGTGCAGGACGGGGACAGCGTCAAGCGGGGCGACGTGGTGGCCACCACCCAGATCCTCTGCAAGGAGGATGGGGTGGTGCAGTTGCCCGAGCTGGCCTCCGGGGAGCCGATCCGCCGTCTGATCGTCGAGCGCTCCACCGACACCCGCGTGATCGACCTGGGCTCCGCCAACCCCGAGGTGGGCGTGGGCCAGCGCATCGTCGATGGCGATCCGCTGGCTACGGGCGTCGCCGCCCCCTGTTGCGGTGAGGTGGAGGCGATCGATGGCAACAAGCTGCGCATCCGCCTCGGCCGGCCCTACATGGTGTCGCCCGATTCGGTGTTGCACGTGCGCGACGGCGAGCTGGTGCAGCGGGGTGATGGCCTGGCCCTGCTGGTGTTCGAGCGGCAGAAGACGGGCGACATCGTGCAGGGTCTGCCCCGCATCGAGGAGCTGCTGGAGGCGCGCCGGCCGCGGGAATCGGCGATCCTCTGCCGCAAGGGCGGCGCGGTGCAGATCAAGCAGGGCGAAGACGACGACTCCCTCACCGTCACCGTGATCGAAGCCGATGAGGCGGTCAGTGAGTATCCGATCCTGCTGGGCCGCAACGTGATGGTCAGCGATGGCGAGCAGGTGAGCGCCGGCGAGCTGCTCACCGATGGGCCGATCAACCCGCACGAGCTGCTGGAGTGCTATTTCGACGACCTGCGCAGCCGCAAACCCACCCTGGAGGCGGCCCAGGAGGCCATCTCCAAGCTGCAGTTCACCATGGTCCAAGAGGTGCAGAACGTCTACCGCTCCCAGGGCGTGTCGATCGACGACAAGCACATCGAGGTGATCGTCCGTCAGATGACCAGCAAGGTGCGCATCGAGGACGCCGGCGACACCACCCTCTTGCCGGGTGAGCTGATCGAGCTGCGCCAGGTGGAGCAGGTGAATTCCGCCATGGCGATCACTGGTGGCGCACCGGCCGAGTTCACGCCGGTGCTGCTGGGCATCACCAAGGCCTCCCTCAACACCGACAGCTTCATCTCGGCGGCCTCCTTCCAGGAGACCACCCGGGTGCTCACGGAAGCGGCGATCGAGGGCAAGAGCGACTGGCTGCGCGGTCTCAAGGAGAACGTGATCATCGGTCGCCTGATCCCCGCCGGCACCGGCTTCGGTGGCTTCGAGGAAGAGCTGCGCGCCGAGGCAGGGCCCCACCCCGACATCCTGGAGGAGGAGGCTGCGGGCTTCCGGCGCATGCAGAACCTGCGGCCCGATTACACCGTGGATGAGCTGCCCGCCCCCGCCGTCAGCTCGGCGGCAGTGCTGGACGACCCCTCGGAAGAAGACCTGGAGGCGACCCGCAGCCGCCACGGTTTGGAGGCGACCAGCAGCAGCTTCGCCGCCTTCGCCCGCCCCAACTTGGAGGAGCTGGAGGAGGATCTGATCCCCGACCCCGACGCCCTTGAGGGTCTGCAGGAGGAGGGTCTGCTCAGCGATGACTGACGCCCCCTCCCGCGTCGCCGCCCAGCGCACTGAGCTGGGCACGCCGATCCCCCAGCGGCGTCTCCCCCGCTGGGGCTTTCACAACCACAACGAACTGCTGCACGGCCGCCTAGCCATGCTCGGGTTCATCGCCCTGCTGGCGGTGGAATGGAAGCTGGGCCACGGCATCCTGATCTGGCAGTGAGCGCCGCTCCGCTGCTGGGTCTGGGCCGGCCGGCGTTGGAGGAGTGGGCGCTGGCGCAGGGTCAGCCGGCCTTCCGGGGTCGCCAGCTGCACGAATGGATCTACGCCCGGGGGGTGCGGGAGCCCCAGGCGATCACCGTGCTGCCGAAGCTATGGCGGGAGCGGTTGGAGCCCTCCCTGATCGGTCGGCTGCCCCTGCGCCACCGCAGCGATGCCGCCGATGGCACGGTGAAGCTGCTGCTGGGCACCGGCGATGGCCTCAGCCTCGAGACGGTGGGCATCCCCGCCGGCGATCGCCTCACCGTCTGCGTGAGCAGCCAGGTGGGGTGCCCGATGGCCTGCCGCTTCTGCGCCACCGGCAAGGGCGGTCTGCAGCGCTCCCTGGCGGTGCACGAGATCGTCGATCAGGTGCTGAGCGTGCGGGAGGCCATGGGGCGTCGCCCCAGCCACGTGGTGTTCATGGGCATGGGGGAACCACTCCTGAACATCGACGCCGTGCTGGCGGCGATCGACTGCCTGTGCGGCGATCTGGGCATGGCCCAGCGGCAGATCACCGTCAGCAGCGTCGGGGTGCCGGGGGCGCTGCCGCAGCTGGCGGAGCGGGCGAGGCAGCGGCTGGGGCGGGCCCAGTTCACCCTGGCGGTGAGCCTGCACGCCCCCGACCAGCGCCTGCGGGAGGAACTGATCCCCACGGCCCGCGCTTACCCGATCGACGCCCTGCTGGAGGATTGCCGCCGCTATGTGGCTGACACCGGCCGGCGGGTGAGTTTTGAGTACGTGCTGTTGGGCGGGGTCAACGATCAGCCCCGCCACGCCGAGGCGCTGGCCCGGCTGCTGCGGGGCTTCCAGAGCCATGTGAATCTGATCCCCTACAACCCGATCGCCGAGGAGGACTTTCGTCGCCCCAGTTCCGAGGCGGTGGAGGCCTTCCGGCGCCTGCTGGGGGCGCGGCGCGTGGCGGTGAGCGTGCGCGCCAGCCGCGGCCTGGATGCCGATGCCGCCTGCGGGCAGCTGCGTCGAAGGCTGGAGGCGGCGGAGAGTGGCGCGCCCCTCAGGTTGGATCCCGCTGTGGATCGAACGCCCCCCGCACCCCATCGCCCTGCCAGGGGGTGAGCCGGGTCATCAGCAGGAAGGCGGGCAGGGAAGCGGCCGCCGAGAGCAGGAAGAAGCTGTCCCAACCCACGCCCTCCGCCAGGAAGCCCGCCGGGCCGGAGAGCACCGAGCGGCTGAGGGCATAGACGCCGGAGAGCAGGGCGTATTGGGTGGCGGAGAAGCGGGGGTTGCAGAGGCTCATCAGCAGGGCCACAAAGGCCGCCCCCACCAGGCCCCCGCCCAGGTTTTCCAGGCTCACCGCCGCCAGCAGGCCGGCCATCCCGCCCCCGAAGCTGGCCAGGGCCGCGTAGCTGAGGTTGCCGGCGGCGCCGACGAGGGCGAACAGCCAGAGGGAGCGGTTCATGCCCAGCCGGCCAAAGAGCAGGCCCCCCAGCACCGTGCCGACGATGGTGGCGGCGATGCCCCAGCCGGCGAGCACCGAACCCACCACCTCCGGGCTGAAGCCCTTCTGGAGCAGGAAGGGAACCGCCATCACCCCGAGCAGGCCATCGGGCCAGCGGTAGAGCAGCACCAGGGCCAGCAGCATCGCCGCCCGGGGGCCGCCGGTGCGGCGCAGGAATTCCCGCGCCGGGCCCAGCACCGCCTGGCGCAGGCTGGTCACCTCATGGGCCAGCGGCGGCAGCCGCGGGGCGGAGAGTGTGAAGGGCAGCACCGCCAGCATCAGGGCGGCGGCGGCGGCGAAGGCGAGGGGCCAGCCGACCCGGCCGGCCAGGATGAAGCCGCCGGCGCCGATCGCCAGCATCGCGGCGCGGTAGCCGAGGTTGGTGGCGGCGGCCCCGGCGCCCCGCTCTTCCTCCGGCAGCAGATCGGTGCGGTAGGCGTCGATGACGATGTCCTGGGTGGCGCTGACCACCGCCAGAAGCACGGCCATCAGGCCGATCGCCAGCAGGCTGGCCTGGCTGCGGTCC
>JBILEP010000130.1:0-6040 GCA_044352045.1 Cyanobium sp.
CGGCTTGCGGGAAGCCGCCGGCTGGAGCGAACGCACCGTGCAGGCCCCCGCCGGGGCCAGCCCGCTCCAGCTCTGGCAGCAGCTGGAGATGGCCGGCGCCTGGCCTGGCGACGCCGGGCTGCCCGATGGTGTGCGGGTGGCGATCAACCAGGCCTTCGCCGCCGCCGACACGCCCCTGGCCGATGGCGATGAACTGGCCTTTCTCCCCCCCATCAGCGGTGGCTGAGCCGCTCCTGAGCATCGGGTTGCATCCCGAACCGTTCGAGCCGCTGGCGGCCCTGGCCCGGTGGCAGCACGAGCTGGCCGCGGCCCTGGGCGCCCCAGCAGCCGCCGAAAGCAGCTTCATCGGCCGGGTGCGCGGCACCACCGCCGACGGGCAACCCCTGCAGGCCCTGGAGCTGGAGCACTACCCGGGCATGACCGAACACCAGCTGCAGGCCCTCGCCCGCGCCGCCGCCAGCCGCCATGGTCTCGCCGCCGTGCTGGTGCGCCACCGGGTGGGCCACGTGCAACCGGGCGAGGCGATCGTGCTGGTGGCCGTCGCCGCCGACCGGCGCGGACCCGCCCAGCGCGGCGTCCAGGAGCTGCTGGAGGCCCTCAAGCACGAGGCGCCCTTCTGGAAACGGGAATGGAGCGGCGGCGCCGGCCGCTGGGTGCAGGGCAACACGCCGCTCTGACGCCAGCGCCACTCATTCGTGGCCACTCAATAACCTGAAGCCATGTCGGTCCCGTTCGCCGCCACGGCCGCCTCGCCCAGCCTGCCGGTGGTGGAAACCTTCCACTCCCTCCAGGGCGAAGGGCTGCACGCCGGCCGCAGCGCCTTCTTCCTGCGCCTGGCCGGCTGCCGCGTCGGCTGCTCCTGGTGCGACACCAAACACTCCTGGCCCGAAGCGCCCCATCCGCGCCGCCGCCTGGCGGAGCTGGCCGCCGAAGCCGGCGCTGCCGCCGCGGCCGGGGCCGGCTTCGTGGTGATCACCGGCGGCGAACCCCTGCATCACCAGCTCGATGAACTTTGCGCCGCCCTGCGCGCCGCCACCCGCTCCCAAGCCCAGCCCACCGGCCTGCCCCTCCACCTCGAAACCAGCGGCGTCGACCCCCTCAGCGGCGACTTCGACTGGATCACCCTCTCTCCCAAACGCCACCAGCCGCCCCGCAGCGAGCTGCTGGCCGCCTGCCACGAACTGAAGGTGGTGGTGCACGGGCCGGAGGATCCACCCTTCGCCGAGGCCATGGCCGCCGCCGCCCGGCAAGCCCGCGGCGACGCCCACGCCCCGGCCCTGCTGCTCCAGCCCGGTTGGGACGCCGACGCAGCACAACAGCTGGCGATCGATTTCGTGCGCACCCACCCCGCCTGGCGCCTCAGCCTGCAGAGCCACAAGTGGCTGGGGGTGCGCTAATAGGCGGCGGTCAACGCGGCATCTCCGACTGCACCACATACTGCGGCTGGGGAATCTCGATGCCCTGCTCGCGGAAGCTATGCCAGAGGGCACGCCGCACCTCGCCAGCGATGGTGGCGTTATCCATCGGGTGGGCGATCCAATAAAACACCACATACTCGATCCCCGATTCGGCGAAATTCCAGAGGATCGCGAAGGGCTTCGGCTCCGCCAGCACCCGCGGCTGGCGAACCACCGTCTCCAGAATCAATTGCAGCACCGCATCGGGCTCATGGTGGTAAGCCGCCCGGATCACCACCCGGGCGCAGCGCAGCGAGTCGGTTCCGGAATAGGTGGTGGTGGTGGCGGTGAAGAACGTCTGATTGGGCACCAGCAGTTCGGCGTTGTCGCTGTCGCGCCAGAGGGTGGCGGCCCGCAGCCCAAGCCTGCGCACCTCGCACGGATCTCCGTCGTACACCAGCACATCGCCCGGCCGCACCGATCCCTCGAACAGCAGCCACAAGCCACTCACAAAGTTGGAGAACACCTCCTTGATGCCGAAGCCGAGGCCCACCGAAAGCCCCCCCGCGATGGCGGCCACGGCCGTGGAGTTCAGACCCAGCTGGTTCGCCAACCAGAGCAGGCCGATGCCGATCAGGGCATAGCGAAGCAACAGTTCGAACGCCTTGCGGTTGCCCGCCCCCATCCCCGCCAGCCGCCCCATGGCGCCTCCGAGCAGCACCACCGGCAACTCCGACAGCACCACCAGGAAATAGGGGAGCAGCACCAGCAGCACCAGCAGCACCAGGCTGCCCACCGAGAAGCTCTGCCCGAACATCCGCAGCAACGGGATCGCACTCACCGTGTGCAACCCCTCGATCCGATCCACCAACGCCACCAGCACCAGCACCAGATACAGGGGCAAAACCGCCCGCTGCCAGTAGCCCTCCACCTCCGCCGGCGGCTGGTACCGGCGCAGCAGCAGCCGCAGGGCCGTGAGCGCCGCCCAGATCAGCAGCAGCGTCGCCGCCAGGTTGATCAGACCGACGGGGCGTCCCAGGGCGCTGATCACCAGGGCCAGCAGTTGCAGCGCCACGATCGGCGCCGCCAGCAGCGCCAGGCGCCGCCAGTTGGCGCGGGACAGGCGCAGATGCAGCAACGCCGAGCGGTAGAGCAACAGCACCACCGCCACCAACACCACCTGCAGGAGCACCGAGCCCCGGGTCAGCAGCCCCAGCCAGCCGCCGAACAGATGAAAAAGGTTGTGCACCATCGGGATCGGCCTCAATCCTGAGCGGAAGGGTCACGGCGGCGACCGCCTGCCGGAAGCTCGGAACCCAGCGCCGCGATCCGCGAACGGCTCCGCGCCAGGGCCTCGATCTTGGCGAGCGCTTCGGCGGGCGGAATCTCCCCGTACACGTTCTGCTTGATCAATCGGCTCAGCGGCACCCGCTCCAGCCGCACCCCCACCGCCCGCTGAAAGGTGGGCACGATGGCGGACGACTCACTTTGCTGGATGGCGGCCAGCAGATCGGAGCGCTTCACCGGCACGATCACATTGGCGTTGACGGGCAGGATGCCCTCGGTGCGGGTCATCAGCACATTCTGGCTGTAGTCATTCAGCAGGAACAGGGCGAAATCCTGGGCGGCTTCACGCTGGGCCGCCGAGGAATCGCGCCCGAAGCTGATCATCTGCAACCGCGCCACGGCCTGGGCCGGCTGCTTCTCGCTGGCGCCGGGCAGCACAGCCAGACCCAGATCCTTGCCCAGGGCCTTGCGCAGGGTCGGAATCACCGCGGAATTGCAGCTGATCCAGTCCAGTTCGCGCGCCATGAAACGCTCCGCCAGATCCTCGTTGGTATCCGAGAATTGGATGTTGGGATTGACATTGGCGCGATACAGCCAAGCCAGCCAATTCAAAACACGCTCGCGATCCGTGCCGCTCAGGGCGCGGCCCGCCGGCTCTGTCACCGGCGTGTCGAACAGGCGCAACAGCGGATCCTGGGCGCCGAAGATCGTGCCGGTCCAGCTCACCTGATCCAGGATCAGGGAGAGGCCGATGCGGCGCCCCTCCTCACCGACCCGCAGCAGCTCCGCCAGGCTGCGCGGCGGCTTGGCCAGCACCCGGCGGTTGTAGCAGGCCAGGTTGGGCTGCAGCAGGAAGGGCAGGGCCGCATAGCGATCCCCGGCGCGGAACTCCTGCAGATGGCGCAGGCGCAGCGGGCCCAGCTCCCGGTCGGTGAGGCCGCTGGGCTGGCTCAGGCCCTCCCTGGCCATCAGCAGCGCCAGGGGAACGCGGCTGATCATCAGATCGGGGCCCGTGCCCAGATCGGAGCGCTTGTGGATCGTGGCCAGCACCTCCTCCTCCGGCACGTAGCGCACGTGCAGGCTCACCTGGGGATTGGAGCGGCTGAAGTCAGCCACCTCCCCATCCACCACCTGGCGCAGGTGCGCCCGGTTGAACCGCTCCGAGATCCGCCCGGAGGAGATCAGCACCTGCAACGTCACCGCCGGCTGCAACGAGGCACCAGGGCGTCCGCAGCCGCCGAGGGCGAGGCTGATCAGGGCGAGGGCCGCCAGGGCACCTCGCCGCCAGCAGCGGCGCTCAGAACACCATCGCCTGCGCACTGAACTGCTCCAGATTGAAACGGGCGGCCTGGGGATCCGGGCTCACCACCACCAGCCGCAACCGTTCGCCCTGCAGGCCCGTCCGGGTGGCGGTGGTGGTGCCGATCGCCTTGCCCTGGCCATTGATCACCTGAAACGTGGCGCGGATATTGCCGCACGGCCGCTGGCGGCACCACACCTCAAACACCGCCGCCTTGCCGCCGCCATAGAGCCGCGGCGGGTTGCAGTCCTCCGTGCACCAGCGGGTGAGCACCCCATCGGCGCTCGCTTTCCAGCCCAGGGCCAGCACCCGCTCCTCCTCCTGGGCCCGCAGCTGCTCCGGAGTGGGCTTCATCCCCGCCCGCGTGGTCCAGCCCCAGTAGAAGCCGCCGCCCAGGATCACCAGGCCGGTGGTGAGCAGGGGCATCACGGTCGCGAACGGATTGCGGCGCGGCGGCCGCGGCGACTCCGCCGGACCGGTGGCCTCAGGGGAGGGATCCTGGCGCTTCATCGCGCTCACAGCCTCTGAGCCGGCCGTTGCTCCCGGCTGGCCTTCCACAGGCGCCAGCGCACCTCCAGCTCCTGGGGCGCATAGACCACGATCGGCAGGCTGGCGTTGTACGGCACCACAAAAGGCTTGCCGCCCATCGGCACGAAGGCCCGGCGCCGCGCCGTGCCCGGCGGGCAGGCCATGCGGGTGCTGGCCAGCGGGCCGACGTTGCTGACCCGGTACACCTTGTACCCCCAGCCCTTGATCGTCTCCGAGGCGACGCGGCCGCTGAAGAAGGTGCGGTTGCAGTCCACCTCCACCTCCTTGCCGATGATCAGCTCCACCCGCCAGTCGGCCGGATTCGGCGACAGCGACGGATCGGTGGTGGGGGGCAGCACGCCGGGCACCTGGATCACCCAGCGGTTCTGCCCCGCCGCGGGCGCCGGGTAGGGGGTGAGGTTGAGCCGGGGCACGGCGCCGGCGGCGCCGGCCGCCAGCAGGGCGGCGCCGGCCGCCAGGGCGAGCGGGCGGGCGAGCGGCGGAGGAAACACCATCAGGGCGCGGGAGGGGCGGCGGGTCTGCCTGCATGTTGGCGATCCCGGCCGACTTCCACAATGGAGCGATGGCCCAGCCCCTTGCGATCGCCCTGCTCTCCGGCGGCCTCGATTCCGCCACCGCCGCCGCCCTGGCGCGGGAGGCCGGCCTGCGGGTGATCGGCCTCTCCCTCGATTACGGCCAGCGCCACCGCCGCGAGCTGGAGGCCGCCGCCACCCTCGCCACCGCCCTGGAGCTGGAGGAGCACCATTGCGTGGCGGTGAACCTGGCGGCCTGGGGCGGCTCCGCCCTCACCGATCCCGCCATCGTCGTGCCCAGCGGCGGCGTGGAGCCGGGGGTGATCCCCAGCACCTACGTGCCCGGCCGCAACACCGTCTTCATCGCCCTGGCCCTCAGCCTGGCGGAGGCCCGCGGCGCCGAGCGGGTGGTGCTGGGGGTGAACGCCATCGACTACTCCGGCTACCCCGACTGCCGGCCCGATTACCTGGCCGCCTTCCAGACCCTCGCCGATCTGGCCAGCCGCGCCGGCCGCGAAGGGCGCGGCGCCCGCCTCTGGGCGCCCCTGCTCACCCTCAGCAAAACCGGCATCGTGGCCGAGGCCCTGCGGCTGGGGGTGCCGATCGCCAGCACCTGGAGCTGCTACGAGGGCGGCGCCGAGCCCTGCGGGCTCTGCGACAGCTGCCGCATCCGCGACGCGGCGCTGCGGGAAGCGGGCCGGCCCGATCTGGCCAGCACCGCCGGCTAGGCCCCGCCGCCATGTCCCCCCCCGCCCTCCTGCGCCGCGAGCTCCCCTGGCAGGAACCCTGGGCCCTGGCCCTGGCCCTGGCGGACCGGCTCGGCCGCGAGGGCCTGGTGCTGCTGGAGGGGGATGGCAGCCCCCTGGGGCGCCGGGCGGTGCTGGGGGTGGCGCCGCTGGAGCGGCGCGAATGCCGCGGCCTGCCCGGCCAGAGCGGCGCCCGCGACCCCTTCGCCGAGCTCGACGGGCTGCTGGCGGAGGATGCGGCGGGATCCT
>JBILEP010000131.1:0-6027 GCA_044352045.1 Cyanobium sp.
AGCTGTCCTCCATCGGGGAGTCGAAGGCCACCCCGGCGGTCACCACCTCGGCGAAGGCGAGCCGCTCGGCCACGTTGAGGCTGCCCGCGAAGAAGCTGGTCACCCCCTGCATCAGCCCCATCAGGGCCGGGGGAACCCGCACCAGACGGGCTTCCTTGCCGCTGAAGCGCTCGCAGAGCTGGGTGATCTCGCCGGTGGTCCAGGCCTTCGGCCCGACCACCGGAAAAGCCTGTCGCACGGTTTGGGGACGCTCTAGGGCCGCCACCGCGAAGCGGGCGACATCCTGAGTGTTCATGTAGGCGATCGGGGTGGGGGTGCCGCTCACCCACACGGTCTGGCTCTCCAGCACCGGGATCGCGAACTGGCTGATCAGGCCCTGCATGAAGCCGGCGCAGCGCAGGGTGGTGTAGTCCAGCGCAGAGGCCTCCAGCCAGTCCTCGCTGCAGGCCTTGATGTCCATCAGCGGCACCGAGCGGTGCGCGGCCGCATTGAGCAGAGAGATGAACACAAACCTCGTGACCGCCGCTCGGCCGCAGGCGGCGAAGAGGTTCTGCTTGCCGGTCCAGTCGACGTCGTAACAGCTGGCCGCATCGCCGGGGCGGGCGGTGGCGGCATCGATCACCGCCTCCATGCCCTCAAGGGCGTAATCCAGGCTGGCGGGCTCCAGCAGGTCGCCCCGGGTGAGCTCACAGCCCCACTCCTGAAGGAAAGCCGCCTTGCGCGGGGAACGCACCATGCAGCGCACCTCGTGGCCGGCATCGATGGCGCGGCGGGCGATCTGACGTCCGAGTGTCCCCGTGGCGCCGACGACCAGAAGCTGCATGAAGGGCGATCCGGAATCGGGCGAGCCTAAGGGCGCGGCCGATCGTGGCGCGAAGGGCGGCCGCTCCTCAGTCCTTCAGCAGCTTGAGCAGCAGGGCTCCGCCGGCCAGTCCCACCGGGATCAGCACCCAGAAGAGGGCGGCGGTGCCGAAGATTTCAGAGGCCATGGACGGGTGCGCAAGGGTAGGGATCGCGCCCTTGTCTAGCAGGGTCGTCAGCGTCTCCGGCCCAGGCGGTGGCCAGGATCAGCGGCCAGGGGGCATCGCTGCGCAGCTGGGCGGCCATCACGCCACTGGCGCCGGCCCGCCAACCGGCGCTGCGCAGCTGGGCCACCAGCCGCTCCAGACAGGGGGGACCCTGGGCGAGGCGGCGACCAATCAGGGCGGTCGGCCAGCAGCGGGCCGGCTCCCCCGGATCGGTCCCCAGGCGTTCCAAGAGGCGGCGTCCTTCCCGCGCCAGGCTGATGGGGGTACGGTCCGCCGCCGCCAGCATCGCCGCCACGGTGGCGGGATCCTGGAGCGGCCCCAGCCAGAGCGGGCCGCTGACCGCCAGGGGAGGGGCCTCACCGCCGCAATCGCAGGGCGCCCAGCGCCCCAGGTGCAGCAAGCTCTGCTGCTGCTGATCGCCGCAGCCATGGCAGTGGGCGAGCATCCCCAGCCGGCTCTCTTCCCCCGCGGCGGGGTGGCGTGTCAGCCGCACGGCGGTGCGGAAGGTACGCCCCTCGCTGAAGCTCAGCAGCGGTTCGATGCCCCGGCCCAGGGCCCAGGCGGCGCGGGCGAGGCTGCCGAGCTGCAGGCGCAGGGCGAGTTCCCAGCTGGCTGGGTGCGCCCGGGCGGCGGCACCCAGCCGCCGTACCGCCGCCCGCCGATCGTGACCGGTGGGGGAGCGACCATCCGTGCTGGCCAGGTAGAGGATCCCCCCGAACGCCACCGCCTCCAGGGCGAGGGGCAACAGGGCCGTCGCAGATCCGAAGGCGTCCAGATCCACCAGTTCGAAGCGCCGCCGCTCCACCAGACAGCGGGCCAGCAGCCGCTGGAGGGTCTCGGCGCCGACCCGGCGCTCCACGGAGGCGGGAGCGGCGGCGAGATTCGCCTCCAGGAGCGGCAGGCGATCGAGGTCAGCGTCGTTGGCCCAGACCGCCCTGACCCCCCCCTCAACCGCGTAACGCAGGGCGCGGATGCCGCAGCCGGCCAGCCCATCAAGCACCCGCACCGGCCCAGCGTCGGCGAGAACCCTCGCCAGCAGGACGCCAACGTCGCGGGACGGGCGGGAATCCGGCCGGAAGAAGCCGTCGCCGGTGCGCAAGCGCACGGCCGCTTCGCAATAGTGAAGGTCGTCCTCCTGCACGGCTGCCCTTGCCTCCCCTCCCGTCAACGGACGCCCCCCAGCCTGCCGGGGCGCCCCCCAAGGGACGGCTGGAGGAGGAGGGCAGCGAGTGGGGTCAGCATGGCCACTGGCATTGGCGCGGCCACGGCTGTCACTGGCGGGTTCTGGGCCAAGCCCACCATCCCCCTCTGGTGCTGCTGCATGGCTTTGGCGCCAGCAGCGGCCACTGGCGCCGCAATGCCGGCACCCTGGCCGCCGCCGGCTGGTGCGTGTATGGTCTCGACCTGCTCGGCTTCGGCGCCTCCAGCCAGCCGGCCCTGCGGCTCGACAACCGCCTCTGGGCCCGCCAGCTCCAGGACTTTCTCGAGCAGGTGGTGCAGGCGCCCGCGGTGCTGGTGGGGCATTCCCTGGGCGGACTGGTGGCCCTGAGCTGCGGGGTGTTCTTCCCAGGCCTGGTACGGGCGGTGGTGGCGGCGCCGCTGCCCGACCCCGCCCTGCTCGCCCAGATGGCCGGGGGCTCGTCGCGGCCGCCACGGCGACGGCCCTGGCAGCGCCGCCTGCGCCGCGACCTTGTCACGGTTCTCTGCCGGTTGCTGCCCCTGGAGCTGGTGGTGCCGCTGCTGGCCCGAACGCCCCTGCTCACCCTGGGCATCCAGTCGGCCTACCACCGGCCCGTGACCACCGACCGGGAACTGCAGCGGGTGATCTCCCGACCGGCCCGGCGGTCCGGCGCCGTCCGCGCCCTGCGGGCGATGAGCATCGCCATGGCCCTCCGCCCCCACGGCGCCACGGCACCGGCGCTCCTGCCGCGTCTGCGTCGGCCGCTGCTGCTGGTCTGGGGGCGCTGCGACCGGCTGGTGCCCCTGGAGGTGGCCCACCAGGTGCGCCGCCTGCGGGGCGACCTGCCCCTGGCGGTGCTGGAGGAGGCGGGCCACTGCCCCCACGACGAGGTGGCCGCAGCGTTCAACGATCTGCTGCTCGACTGGCTGGAGCGACTGGAGCCCGCCGGCGGCTGACGGGTCGGGCGCGTACCTTTGAACGCACCCCCCTGAACCCGCCCGGAGAGGGCCCCCAGGCATGAAGCACACCCTCTCGGTGCTGGTGGAGGACGAATCCGGCGCCCTCAGTCGCATCTCCGGACTGTTCGCCCGCCGGGGCTTCAACATCGAGAGCCTTGCGGTGGGGCCGGCGGAGAACCGCGGCGTCTCCCGGCTGACGATGGTGGTGGAGGGCGATGACCACACCCTCGAGCAGATGACCAAGCAGCTCGACAAGTTGATCAACGTGCTCGGCGTGATCGACCTCACCACGATCCCCGCTGTGGAGAGGGAGCTGATGCTGCTCAAGGTGGCGGCGCCGGCCGAGAATCGTGGCGCCATCCTCGATCTGGTGCAGGTGTTCCGCGCCAAGGTGGTGGATGTGGCCGACGACGCCCTCACCCTGGAAGTGGTGGGTGATCCGGGCAAGCTCGTGGCTTTGGAGCGCCTGCTGGAGGGGTACGGCATCCTGGAGATCGCCCGCACCGGCAAGGTGGCCCTGGAGCGGGCGTCCGGTGTCAACACCGAGTGGCTGAAGGCCACCAGTTCCGAGAAGCGGGTGCCGGCCTAGGGCTTGCCCTTCACCAAGGTGCCCCCGGCGATCACCTGGGCGCGGGTGATCCGGTCGCCCTGCTGAATCCGGTCGACCACCTCCATCCCCTTGCTGACCCGTCCGAACACGGCATAGCGGCCATCGAGCTCCGGCAGGGCCTCCAGGGCCACGTAGAACTGGGCGCTGGCGGAATTGGGATCGCTGGAGCGGGCCATCGCGACGGCACCGCGCTGGTGACTGAGGCGCAGCTGACGGCTGATCGAGGGGGCGGTGAGCTCAGCCCCATAGCGGGGCTCCGCTTCCCCCTGCAGGCCGATTTCCAGCGGGATCAGGCGGGCCTCGCCGCTGGCGGGATCCACGAAGCTGCCGGTGCCGTATTGGCTGGCGGGAACCTTGGGATCGGCGCTGGAAGGATCTCCCCCCTGCACCACGAAGGGCACCGGGTCCCGCACGACACGGTGGAACACAGTGTTGTTGTAGGCCCCCCGGTTGACGAGATCGACAAAGTTGCCGGCGGTGAGCGGCGCGGCCTTGCCATCCAGGCTGATCTCCACGGGTCCGCGGCTGGTCTCGAGCTTGACCACCGCCGTGCCCTGCAGGCAGGGGGTGGGTGAGCTGGCGCAACCCAGGGGGCGGTTGCCGACGTCATCGGCGCAGGCCGCCAGGGAGAAAGGGGAGGCGATCAGCAGGGCTACCAAAAGGAGGCGCCAGGGATGGGGGCGGAGCGAGGCAAACAACACGCGGCGCTCAGGGCGGGAGGCCGCCATCCTCTCAGCGCAGAGGCTGACGGCAGCCAGGAGCGAGGGCCTCAGAGTCCCTCCAGCGGCACCCCGAGGAAACGGGCCAGGCGAGCCCCAGCCATCTCCAGTTCGGCCAGGGGGATCGGCTCTCCCACCCGGCTGAGGGGGAGCTCCCGCCGCCCCTGAATGCGCAGGGCCAGGCGGCGGCGGGGGCTCAGACCCTCGCGGATCTCCACCTTCACCGCCTGGATCTCGGCGAGGGGAATGGTCACCGCGATCAGCTGCCGGAAGCCGCGACGGCTGATCACCGCTTCGCCGCTGGAGCGATCAAAGCGGTTCGTGCCGGAGCCGACGTCGATGGCGATCACGATCCACAAATAGGTGGCCAGCAGCGTGGCGGCGAGGCCGTAGAGCCCCATCACCAGACCCTGGGGCACCCACACCAGCTCGGCGGGATGGCCGATGGGCAGCAGGTCGCGGCCGAGCCGGGAGGAGGCGCTGGTGAGCAGGAAGCCGACGCCCCCGAGGCTGACCACAATCGCCACCAGCAGGTTGGAGAGGCGCCGGGAACCGAGCACCGGCTGTTCGAACACCGAGCTGGAGGCGGGGGAGGGGGATGTGGCGGAGGACGCCATGGACGGGCGCGATCGGGCGTGGCTCCCCATCCTGGCCCGCAGGGGCAGCGGGCGGCGGCGGGAATCGGAAGAAATACCTAGAAGCCTGTTGCGAGAAGGCATGTCAGCGCATGTCGACCCGGCGCGCTGACAGGTTCGGGATTGTTACCATCGCCCGGTATCCCACAGCCCCGCGGGGATTCCCGCACCTTTTCCACGCACTGCTTTCACTCATGACGATCGCTGCAGGGCGCTTGCCGCAGCGGGGATGGTTCGACGTCCTCGACGACTGGCTCAAGCGCGACCGCTTCGTTTTTGTGGGCTGGTCCGGCCTGCTCCTGTTCCCCACCGCCTACCTGGCGCTGGGGGGCTGGCTCACCGGCACCACCTTCGCCACCTCCTGGTACACCCACGGCATCGCCTCCTCGTACCTGGAAGGCTGCAATTTCCTCACCGCCGCCGTCAGCACCCCCGCTGACGCCATGGGCCACAGCCTGCTGCTGCTCTGGGGCCCCGAAGCCCAGGGCGACTTCGTGCGCTGGGTTCAGCTCGGTGGCCTCTGGCCGTTCGTGGCACTCCACGGCGCCTTCGCCCTGATCGGCTTCATGCTCCGCCAGTTCGAGATCGCTCGTCTGGTGGGCATCCGCCCTTACAACGCCATCGCCTTCTCCGGCCCGATCGCGGTGTTCGTCAGCGTTTTCCTGATGTACCCCCTGGGTCAGAGCTCCTGGTTCTTCGCACCCTCTTTCGGGGTGGCGGCGATCTTCCGCTTCCTGCTCTTCCTGCAGGGCTTCCACAACTGGACCCTCAACCCCTTCCACATGATGGGAGTGGCCGGCATCCTCGGCGGTGCCCTGCTGTGTGCCATCCACGGCGCCACGGTGGAGAACACCCTGTTTGAGGACAGCGAGCAGGCCAACACCTTCAAGGCGTTC
>JBILEP010000149.1:0-5505 GCA_044352045.1 Cyanobium sp.
CGATCACCTCCATCGCCACCCCCGGCGGGAAGCGGGGGGCGAGATCGGCCAGGGCCTGCTCCAGCCCGCGGCGCACCTCCAGGGCGTTGCTGCCATCGCGCTGGAACACGCCCATCGCCACGGCGGTATCGCCGGCGAGGTTGGTGGCGATCGTGTCGTAGCTCTCGTTGCCGAGGCTCACGCGACCCACATCCTTCAACAGCGTGACGCCGCCATCCGCGCTGCGGCCCACCACCAGCTGGCCGAACTGCTGGGGCGTGCGCAGCCGCCCCTCCATCCGCAGCGGCAGGGTGATGGCCTGGTCGGGGGGCGCCGGGGCGTCGCCGGCCTGGCCGAGGGCCGCCAGCACGTTCTGCTGCTGCAGGGCCTGGCGCACCTCGGCGATCGTGAGGTTGCGGCTCTCCAGCTTCACCGGATCCAGCCAGAGCCGGAAGGCCAGGCTGCTGCCGCCGAACAGGCTGACATCCCCAACGCCGCTGACCCGACGCAGGCGGTCCTTGACCACCGAATCCACCCAGCCGGTGAGGAAGGTATCGGTGTAGAGGCCGCGCTCGGCGCTGAAGCTGAGCACCAGCAGCAGGTCGTCGGAGCTGCGCCGCACCTGCACGCCGAAGCGGGCCACCGAAGGGGGCAGCTGGCGGTTGACCACCGCCACCTCGTTCTGGGTGTTGATCTGGTTGAGTTCGGGGTCGCCGCCGAGGAAGCCGAGGGTGATGCTGCTGCCGTTGGCGGAGCTGGTGGAGCGGATGGTGTCGAGGCGCTCCAGGCCGTTGAGCTGCTTCTCGAGCAGGGCTGTGACCCCCTGTTCCACCACCTCCGGACCGGCGCCGGGATAGCTGGCGCGCACCGTGACCCTCCCCGGCGCGATCGGCGGCAGGTTTTCCACCTGCAACAGGGGCAGGCTGATCAGGCCGCCGAGCAGGATCAGCAGCGAGATCACCAGCGTCAGCACCGGCCGACGCAGGAAGGGATCGGAGATCGATCTCACGCGCGTTGCGGAGCTTCCCCTGCCGGCATGGGCTTCAGACCGGATCGCGGCGGAGCACCACCGCCAGGTAGTCGGGCGATTTGTAGCGGCCGGGCAGGCAGAGATGCAGGCGCTCCAGGCGGCTCCAGGCCACGGTGCGGCGGATCGCATCGAGGCTGCGGCCCTCCTTGAGCAGGCGGCGCATCGCCTTGCAGTAGAGGGGGTAGTTCGCCTCGAGTTCCCCGATCGTGGGGGGGGTGCTGGAGCCGGAGGCCATGGCGTTGGGGCGCCCGGGGGTTGCGAGGCGCGTCTTTAGCCTACGAGCCAGCCAGCACCGGCTGGCCGCCGGGGCCGAGCAGGGCGGCCTGGGCATCGCTGAGGCGACCGAAGCGGTGCAGCACGCGGGTGATGCGGGGGATGTCGAGCACGGCGTGGACGCGGTAGCCCGCCTCCGCCAGCCGCTCCCGGGCCCGCCGGTCGTGTTCGCCGCCATGGTCGATGAACACCACCACGTCCTCCACGCAGAGCCCGGAGCTCTCCAGCTTGGCGATGCCTTCGAGCACGCTGCCGCCGGTGATCAGGATGTCGTCGATCACCACCACCAGATCGCCGTCCTCGAAATCGCCTTCGATCAGGCGGCGGGCGCCATGGGCCTTCACCTCCTTGCGGGGGTAGATCAGGGGCTTGTGGAGCAGCAGGGAGAGGCCGGTGGCGGTGGGCAGGGAGCCATAGGGGATGCCGGCGATGCGATCGAAGGCGAGGTGTTCGAGCTGGCCGGCATAGGCGTGGAGAACACGATGGAAGAGGTTGGGATCGGAGATGATCTGGCGCAGATCGATGTAGTAGTTGAAGATCGCGCCGGAGGCCTGCACGTACTCGCCGAACAGCAGGCAGCCGATGTCGAACAGCTCCAGGATCAAGCCGGCGAGGGGATCGTCGCCCTTGCCGTTGGCCGGGCCGGCGGCGCTGGCGGTGGCGGCGGCTTCCGGGCTGCCGGGCAGCCAGACGCGGCAGGTTTCCGCCGCCTGGCGCGGATGGGTGTCGAGCCAGTGGCTGCGGCGCTCCTCGATGCGGCGCTTGAGCCCTTCGGCCCGTTCGGCCATGTCGTCTTCCACCAGCAGGTTCTGGGGCAGGGGCAGCAGCAGGCCATCGGCGGACTGGCTGAGACCGGCCTCCAAAAGGGCATCGAGCCGATCTTCCTCCGCCCAGAGGCTGCGCAGGATCAGGAACCGCTCCGGCGCTTCGCGGCGCACCCGGGCCAGGATTTCCGGATCGCTGGTGCCCACCTCCAGGAGCAGTTGTTCGGGCGTGGCCCAGAGCTGGCATTCGCGCACGATGCGCAGGAAGAGGGGGTCGTCTTCGTTGGGATGGTGCTGGATCAGGCGGGCGGCGGGGTTGGAGCTGTGGCAGGTGACCACCACCGCCTTCTCGGGGTAGAGGAGGAAGGGGGCGGCGATGTCCTGACCGGGCAGGGGCGAGAGGGTGATGGCGTCGGCGCCCAGGTCACGGAAGACGTAATGGGCGAGGGCGGAGGAGCTGTTGAGGTCGCCGTGCTTGGCGTCGATGATCAGGGGGATGTCGAGGGGCACCAGCTCGCGCACCTCCCGGAGGAGTTCGAGGCCGGTGGAGCCGAGGGCCTGGTAGAAGCCGAGGCTGGGCTTGTAGGCGCAGACGTGGGGGGCGGTGGCGTCGATCACCGCCTTGATCCAGTGGCGGGCCTGGGAGAGAAAGGAGCGACCGCCCATGCCGCGGCGATGCGCCCAGCTCTGCAGCATCTCCGGGTTCGGGTCGAGGCCGGTGACCAGGAGTGACTGGCGCGCCGCGATGGCGTCGGTGAGCTGAACGAAGAAGCCCAAGGAACGGGAACGGACCCGAAGGTGCTAGGGCGCCGCGGCGGCCGATCGCGCCAGCTGACACAGCTCTTATTACAGAACGCCGCGACGGCAGGCCGTCAGGCCGGCACGATCGGCGGGTAGATGGGCCGCCAGCGGCAGGCCTCCAACCGGGCGAGGGCCTCCGTGTGGCTGCTGGCGTGGCGGGCCAGGCCCTCCTCCACGGCGGCGCGGGCCACCGCTTGCGCCACCGCCCAGGACACCTCCTGCACGGCGGAGAGCGGGGGCATCAGCGCCGCCTCCGGATCGGAGGCCGCCGGGATCATCGCCGCCAGCGCCTCGACGCTGGCATCGATCATCGCCTCGCTCACCTGCTGGGCGCCCACCGCCATGGCGGCGAAGCCGAGGCCGGGGAACACGAAGCAGTTGTTGCACTGCCCGATGATCCGCTCGCGGCCGGCCACCGGCACGGGCGCGAAGGGGCTGCCGGTGGCCACCAGGGCCTGGCCGTCGCTCCAGCGGAGCAGGTGGGCGGGGGTGATCTCCGCCAGGCTGGTGGGATTGGAGAGGGGCAGCACGATCGGCCGGGGACAACCCTGCAGCAGAGCTCCCACCACGGCCTGATCGAAGGCGCCGGCGCAGGTGGAGGTACCGAGCAGCACGCCAGGCCGCACTGCCTCCACCACCGCCTGCAGGCCGATCGGGCCATCGGCACTCAGGCCCACCGCCGCCAGCTGCTCGGCGCTTTTGCCGTAGGTGGCGAGGGCCGGGTGCTGGGCGGACTGGCCGTGGTGGAGCAGGCCATCCCGGTCGATCAGCCAGAGGCGCCCGGCGGCCTCGGCGGCGGAAAGCCCCTGGCGCTGGAGCAGCCGCAGCAACCGATCGGCGATGCCGCAGCCGGCGCTGCCGGCACCGAAGATCACGATCCGCTCCGCCGCCAGGGAACGCCCGAGGCCCCGCAGGCCGGCGAGGATGGCGGCGCAGGCCACGCCGCTGGTGCCCTGGATGTCGTCGTTGAAGCTGGGCAGCTGCTCGCGATAGGCGTCGAGCACGCGGCGGGCGTTGGGGGCGCCGAAGTCCTCCCAGTGGAGCAGGGCCTCGGGGCAGACGATGCGAACGGCGGCCACGAACCGCTCGATCACGGCGTCGTAAGCGCCGCCCTGAAGGCGTGGCTGGCGCAGCCCCGGATAGCGGGGATCCTGCAGCAGTTCAGGCCGGTCGGTGCCCACATCGAGCATCACCGGCAGGCCACGGCGGGGATCGAGGCCGGCGCAGAGGGTGTAGACGGCCAACTTGCCTTGGCAGATGTGGATGCCACCGATGCCCTGGTCGCCGATGCCGAGGATGCCCTGGGCGTCGGTGACGAGCAGCATGGTGGGCGTAGCGGCCCCGGCAAGGGCTTCACGGAGCAGTCGCTCGAACTCGTGCTGCTGGGGGGCGGTGAGGTAGAGGCCCTGGCTGGGGGTGCGGTAGGTGAGGCTGAACTGCTGGATCGCTTCGCCCACCGTGGGGGTGTAGACGATCGGCATCACCGCTTCGATGTGCTCGGCGAGCAAACGATGGAAGAGGGTGAGGTTGCGTTCGCGCAGGCCCTGCACCCAGGCGTAGCGCTCCAGAGGGCTGCCGAGCTCGGCGAAGGCGCTCCAGCAGCGTTCCACCTGTTGCTCGATGGTTTCCACCTGCCAGGGCAAGAGGGCCTCCAGGCCGAGGGCGCGGCGTTCCTCGCGGCTGAAGGCGGTGCCCTTGTTCAGCGCCGGGTCCTGCAGCAGTGCGGCGCCGCGCAGGGCGGTGGGGATCGGAGGGGTCATCGCGGCAGGCGGGCGGTGGCCGAAACGTCGCCACCCCTGGGAACCTTGACAGAGGAAGGGGCGCTGGAGGGGCGGGAGGGGAGCCGCGTGAGGGTCGTGAGGGGCAGCTGAGGGGGGGCTGGGGGGTGGGTGGGATGTGGGGCTTGTGGGAGGGCGAATTCCGTAGGGGTGCGGATTCGCAGAGGGATTATTTGTTAGGGGCCTAACGCGTGCTTCTCCCAGACAGCAATGATCTCAGGGCAGGAGCAACAGACCCTGGAGGCGCCTGTGGTCTATCACGTGGCTAGTTTGGTTCACGGGAATCATGCAAAAACGCGCTAACCTCGGCCTTCAATACGAGCAGGTCTGTATAGACAAGACCAAAAACGGAATCGGCGTCAACGGCTCAATAGTCATGAGCCAGCGTGTTTCAAAAGAAAACAATGGCACGAGAATTAGAAATGGAGCAAAACTGCCGTACATCAAGGGCGCCGAGACATCCAAGTGCCACGCCAACAATGATGAACTCTCAATCAACAGAAGATCTGAGGGCACGTTTACTTCGGTACTCGTCCAACGAGACACCACTCATTACATCTTCAATTGCAGAGCACGCCTCCAGAACATCCTGGAGAAAGCAGACACATCACACGGCATAAACCAACTTCTTTGTGCGATCAGTCTCAGCGGCAATAATCTTGTTTTTCACTGCTCCCTGCATCACCAAATCAACATCAGCCTGAAAGATGTTCTCAAAAGCCGCACGAGCATCAAGGAAGATCTGGAAACTCCTGTTGATCACAAAAAGGCCAGACTTGATCAGAAGATCGATAACGCTTTCTCCAGGCTTAAAATCGTCTCTCAAAGCAGAGCCAAAGACAAACAGCGGCACAATGCCATATCTACGGGAAGCGAAGCC
>JBILEP010000132.1:0-5898 GCA_044352045.1 Cyanobium sp.
CACCAGCACGGTCTGCACCACGGGGCTCATCTCGATCAGCGGTTCGAGCCGCAGCAGCACCCAGGCGCCGCCCACCACCACCACCGAATTGCGCAGCACGGTGGAGGGCAGGGGGCTCTCCATCGCCTCATCCAGCCAGAGGTGCAAAGGAATCTGGGCGCACTTGCCCATCGGTCCGGCGATCAGGGCCAGAAGAATGGCGGTGACGATCGGCGGCAGGGGCACCTGATTGTTGATCTGGTCGGCCGCCCAGGCCTGCAGGCCGTGGAAGTTCCAGGTGCCTGTGATCGGCAGCAGGGCGATCACGCCCGCCAGCAGGATCAGGTCGCCGATCCGCTTGGTGAGGAAGGCATCCCGCGCCCCCTTGACCACCAGCGGCTGGTTGTACCAGGTGCCCACGATCAGGTACGTGCCCATCGTGAGCAGCTCCAGGATCACGTAGCTGAAGAACAGCGAATCGGTGAGCACCAGCGCGCAGAGACCGGCCTCGAAGAAGCTCAGGGAGCCGAAGAAGCGGGGCCAGCCCCAGTCCATCTCCAGATAGCCGATTGAATAGATCTGCACCAGCACGTGCAGGCCGGTGATCACGGTCATCGCGATCAGGGCCGGCTCGGTGATCAGTCCGTCGAAGCCGATCCGCAGGCCGGCGGTGTGCAGCCAGGTCCAGCCGAAGGTGAGGGGCCGGTAGATGGCCGCCGATCCGGCAGTGGAATTGGAGTGCAGGGCCATCAGGGCCAGGGCGCTGTGCAGAAAAGCCACGCTCACCATCAGCAGGTTCACGTAGCCGCAGGGCCGGGGTCCGGTGCGGGAGATCAGACCGGGCGACCAGCAAAGCGACAGCAGGGAGGCCAGCAGCGGGTAGAGGGGAACCAGCCAGGCCGTCTGTGCGAGTAGCAGATTCATGGGCGCCGGGAGGAGGTGTTCAAAGGAACACGTGGCCGGGAAGGCTAGGGGGTGGATCCTGGGGCTGGGGCTGTGCGTAACGAAGCAAAGCCTGATCGGGGCCAGAAGCAGGGCTGATGGTTCCAGGCGGTGGGAGATTGGGGGGAGCTGGGGGTTCCCCGATGGCCTGTCCGCACTGCGGCTGCCACATGATCTCCCGCGCCGCCGACGGCCCCCAGCGCCGCAACACAGGCCTGGTGTGCAGCGCCTGCAACAGACCGGTCGACGTGGGTGCGGAGCCGGTCTGGAGTCGCCGCCGGCTGGCCAGCCTGGTCACCCTGTTGGCGTTGGTGCTCACCGGAGCTGTGGTGTTCACCCTCTCCACCCTCCACGATCTGCGCTCCCCGCCGCCGGAACCGGCGCAGGCCGAACCGGCGCCGGAAGGCTGAGCCTCAGCGTCGCCACCCCAGCCTCAGCGCCGCCGCCACAGCCACAGCAGCACCGCCCCCGCCGCCAGGCTCACGATCCCGCCGATCAGCACCCCGGCGATCGGCTCGAGCAGGCCCACCACCCGCCCGTAGTTGGCCCCCAGGCCCAGGCCGGCCAGGGTGAGGGCCGACACCCACAGCAGGCTGCCGGCGGCGGTCCAGGCCAGGAAGGCGGGCTGGGGCATCAGTTCGATCCCGGCCGGCACGGACACGAAGGTGCGCACCCCAGGGATGATCCGGCCCCAGAACACCACGGCCACCCCATGGTGGTTGAACCAGCGGCGGCTGGCGGCCAGGGTGGCGGGGCTGAAGCCCAGCCAGCTGCCGTGGCGTTCGGCGAAGCGCTCCAGCCGTCGTTCATTCACCAGCCGCCCGAGGCCGTACCAGCACCAGGCCCCCAGCACGCTGCCCACCACCCCGGCCAGGATGACTGGCACCAGCTCCAGGCGCCCCTGATGCACCAGAAAGCCGGAGAAGGGCAGGATCAGCTCGGCCGGCATCGGGGCCACCACCGTCTCCAGGAGCATCGCCAGGGCGATGGCCGCGTAGCCCAGCAGCGGGTTGGCTGCGGCGGCGTCACCCAGCAGGCGTGGCACCGCCGTGACCAGGTCGTTCATCGGCCGGGCTCAGGCGTCACTGTGGTTGCGGCGCCGCATCAGGCGCACCACCTTCTCCAGTTCGAGGTAGAAGAAGAACACCACGCTCACCCCCACGCAGAGGCCGAGATCGCGCAGGGGCAGGGGGGTGGTGCCGAAGAAGTTGGAAAGGATCGGCACGTAGAGGAGGGCGAGCTGCAGGCCAGAGGTGAGCAGCACGGCCCAGAGCAACCAGGGGTTGGAGAAGGGATTCACCTGCCAGAGGGGGCGATCGCTGCGGGCCGCCAGGGCGTGGCCCATCTGGGCCAGGCAGAGGGTGGTGAACACGATCGTTTTCCAGTCGAGGCCCTGGCGGTGGGCGTAGAGCATCAGGGTGATCACGAAGATCGCGAAGACAACGCCGATGCGCAGGATGTAGCGGCCGATGCCGCGGGCGAAGATCGACTCGCCGGGCTGGGCCGGCGCCTTGTCCATCAGGCCATCCTCGGCTGGCTCCAGGGCCAGGGCCAGGGCCGGCACGCCATCGGTGACCAGATTCATCCAGAGGATCTGCAGCGGTGTCATCGGCACCCCCACCAGGCCCACCAGGGGCGCGGCGGCGATCGTGATCAGCTCGCCGACATTGCTGCCGAGGATGTATTTCACGAAGCGGCGGATGTTGGCGTACACCAGCCGGCCCTCCTCCACCGCGTTCACGATCGTGGCGAAGTTGTCGTCGAGCAGCACCATGTCGGCGGCCTCCTTGCTCACCTCCGTGCCGGTGATGCCCATGGCCACGCCGATGTGGGCCTGCTTGAGGGCGGGGGCGTCGTTGACGCCGTCACCGGTCATCGCCACCACCTCGCGGCGAGCCTGCAGGGCGCGCACGATGCGCAGCTTCTGCTCGGGCGGCACCCGGGCGTAGACGCTGCAGTGGCCCACCCGCTCCTGCAGGGCGGCGTCGTCGAGGCTTTCCAGTTCCCGGCCGATGGTCACCTCCGCGTCTCCTTGCACCAGGCCGATGCCGGTGGCGATCGCCCGGGCGGTGAGCGGATGGTCGCCGGTGATCATCACCGGGCGGATGCCGGCGTGGCGGCAGCGGGCCACCGCCTCCGGCACCTCGGGCCGGGCCGGATCGAGCTGGGCCATCAGCCCCAGCAGCACCTGGTTCTCCAGCTCCCGCTCCGGGCTGGGGTGGTGGGGGGCGGCGGCGAAGGCGAGCACCCGCAGGCCGGCGGCGGCCAGTTCGCGGGCCTGATCCAGCCACCACTGGCGCTGGCTTTCATCGAGCGGGGCGACGCCACCACCATCGAGCCAGCGGTCGCAGGTGGAGATGATCACCTCCGGCGCGCCCTTGCTGAGCAGCAGCACCTTGGAACCAGAGGCCGCGTCCCCCAGGGGGGCCTGCAGCTGGCCGTGGGGATCGGCCACCCACACCGCCATCAGTTGCCGCTCGGAGCTGAAGGGAATCTCGGCCTGGCGGGGATAGCGCTCCTTGAGGTCGAAACCGTCCAACCCCGCCTTGGCGGCCACCACCACCATGGCGCCCTCGGTGGGGTCGCCGAGGATGTCCCAGCTGCCGTCGCCCTGGCGCTGCAGTTCGGCGTCGCTGCAGAGGCTGCCGGCGGCGAGCAGCAGATCGCGGCCCCCCTGACTCAGGCCCGCGCGCGACCCGGCGGGAGCCACCAGCGGGCGGGGCGTGAAGCTGCCCACGGGCTCGTAGCCCTGGCCACCGACGCGCACCGCCTCGGTGCCGCAGCGCAGCTCCTCCACCACCTGGCGGTTCTGGGTGAGGGTGCCGGTCTTGTCGGAGCAGATCACCGTGACCGAGCCCAGGGCCTCCACCGCCGGCAGGCGGCGGATCAGGGCGGCGCGCTGCACCATCCGCTGGGTGCCGATCGCCAGGGTGACCGTGATCACGGCGGGCAGGCCTTCCGGCACGATCGCCACCGCCATCGACAGGGCCACCTCCAGCAGGTTGAGCAGCTGCTGCTTCATCAGCAGGCCCAGCACCATCACCACCGCCACCAGGGCCAGGGCGGAGCCCACCAGCACGTTGGCGAGGCCGTCGAGGCGTTCTTGCAGGGGGGTGGATTCGCCGCCCGCGGTGCTGATCAGCTCGGCGATCTGGCCGAGCTCGGTGGCCATGCCGGTTTCCGTGACCACGGCCAGGCCCCGGCCGCGGGCCACTTCTGTGCCCTGGAACAGGCAATTGCGCCGATCCAGCACCGGCGTGCCGGGCTCGTGCAGCAGCTCCGCCTGCTTGGCCACCACCTCGGCCTCGCCGGTGAGGGCCGCCTCCCGCAGGCCCAGCTCCGCCACCTCCAGCACCCGCCCATCGGCCGGGACCCGATCGCCGGCCTCGAGGCGGATCAGGTCGCCGGGCACCAGCAGCTCACTGCCCATGCGCTGCCACTGGCCATCGCGGCGCACCTGCACCAGCGGTTGGGCCATCTGCCGCAGGGCGAGCAGGGCCTTCTGGGCGCGACTCTCCTGCAGGTAGCCGAGCACGGCGTTGAGCAGCACGATCAGCACGATGGCGATCGCGTCCTTCGGGAACTTCTGCTCCACTACCGCCACCCCGGCGGACACCGCGGCGACAGCCAGCAGCATGATCAGCATCACGTTGCTGAACTGGTCCCAGAGGATGCGCAGGTTGCTGCGCCCCGCTGCCAGCTCCAGCCGGTTGGGCCCGTAGCGCTCCAGGCGCCGCGCGGCTTCCGCCGTGCTCAGCCCATCGGTGCTGGCCTCCAGGCGCCGCAGGCATTCCGCCGGCGGCAGCGCGTGCCACTCCCGCGCCACCTTGGGCGAGCTCGCCCCCTTGGCGTTGGGGGCAGCGGCGGAGATCGTCATCGAGAGCGGGATGAAATCGGGGCGAACCTAGGTCTTTTCCCGGCACCCCGTAGGTTGCGGATGGATCCACGTCCCCTCGGCATGGCCCGCTTCTCATTTCTGGAGGCGCTGCGGCAGACCCTGATCGGCCGGCCGCTGCCCACCAGCGCCCACCAGGAGGAGCGCTACAACAACGCCGAGGCCCTGGCGATCCTCAGCTCCGACGCCCTTTCCTCGGTGGCGTATGCCACCCAGGAGATCGTGCTGGTGCTGGGGATGGCCGGCGCCGCCGCCCTCTCGGCCACCCTGCCGATCACGGCGTTGATCGTGGGGTTGATGCTGATCGTCGCCACCAGCTACAGGCAGACGATCCAGGCCTATCCCCATGGCGGCGGCTCCTACCGGGTGTCGCAGGAGAACCTCGGCGCCATCCCCGGCCTGGTGGCCGGCGCCTCCCTCTCGATCGACTACGTGCTCACGGTGGCGGTGAGCGTGGCGGCGGGGATCGCCGCCCTCACCTCCTACTTCCCGGCCCTGGAGGCGGAGCGGGTGCCCCTCTGCCTGGTGGCGGTGCTGCTGGTGATGGTGGCCAATCTGCGCGGGGTGAGCTCCAGCGCCCGGCTGCTGAGCGTGCCCACCTATCTGTTTATGGCGATGGTGGTGACCCTGCTGCTGGCAGGCGGCCTGCGCACCCTTTCCGGCGACCTGCAGCCCCTGGCCACCGCGCTGCAGCAGAGCCAGCTGGCGGCGGCCCATGGCGGCGAACTGGCGGCCCTCACCCCGCTGCTGCTGATGCGGGCCTTCAGCTCCGGTTGCGCCGCCCTCACCGGCATCGAGGCGATCAGCGACAGCGTGGCCGCCTTCCGGCCGGTGGAATGGCGCAACGCCCGCCGCGTGCTCACGGTGATGGTGCTGATGCTGGCGCTGATGTTCAGCGGCATCAGCGCCCTGGCCCACCAGAGCGGCGTGGTGTTCGTGGAGAACGGCCCCACCCTGCTGTATCAGCTCGGCGAGCGGATCTTTGGCAATGGCCCGCTGCTGGCCCTGCTGCAGCTGGCCACCCTGCTGATCCTGCTGCTGGCGGCCAACACCGCCTACGCCGATTTCCCGCGGCTGGCGGC
>JBILEP010000133.1:0-5891 GCA_044352045.1 Cyanobium sp.
GGCGGCCGCCCTGGCGCTGAGCGATCCCCGCGCGCTGCGCAGCGGCGGGGTTGGCGCCGGGCTGGCCCAGCTGGGCCACGCCGAGCTGTACTCCCGCCTGTTCCGCAGCTGAAGGCGCCACAATCACTGCCATGACCAGCAGCAGACTGCGCGTGGGGGTGGCCGGCCCGGTCGGCTCCGGCAAGACCGCCCTGGTGGAGGCCCTCTGCCGCCGCCTGCGCGACCGCCTGCAGCTGGCGGTGGTCACCAACGACATCTACACCCAGGAGGACGCCCAGTTCCTCACCCGCGCCGGCGCCCTGCCGCCGGAGCGCATCCGGGGGGTGGAAACCGGCGGCTGCCCCCACACGGCGATTCGGGAAGACTGCTCGATCAACCGCGCCGCCGTGCAGGACCTGGAGGAGGCGTTTCCAGGCCTGGATCTGGTGCTGGTGGAGAGCGGCGGCGACAACCTGGCCGCCAGCTTCAGCCCGGAGCTGGTGGATCTGTGCATCTACGTGATCGACGTGGCCGCCGGTGACAAGATCCCCCGCAAGGGCGGCCCCGGCATCACCCGCTCCGATCTGCTGGTGATCAACAAGATCGATCTGGCGCCCCTGGTGGGCGCCAGCCTGGCGGTGATGGAGGCCGACACCGCCCGCATGCGGCCGGGTCGGCCCTGGTGCTTCACCAACCTGCGCAGCGGCGAGGGGCTGGAGACGGTGGAAGCGTTCCTGCTGCGCCAGCTCCCCGCCGTCTGATCCGGCCCCCAGCTGCCGATTCCCTTGGCTGGCCTGTGTCCTGAGGAACCGGATCCAGTGGGGGTTCCGTGATATGGGTTCCAAATTTTGGTTATTGGTACCAACCGCTACCAAGGGCGACGCCCCCGGCTCCGTACGTTCCGCCGAGCTGCAGATCCCGGATGGCCGATGACCTGCGGCAAATTTTCTTCTTCAGGAGCACATTCATGAAGCCATCGGCGTCGGGGATTTCCCCCCTGGGGAGCTTCCCCACACGACTGATCGGTGGGGCCACGGCGCTGGCCACCTCCCTGTCGCTCGTCGCCTGTGGCGGCGGCACCCCCACCGGCACCGGCACCAGCAAGGATGCGGGAGCTGGCGGAGGCTTCGATGGGGAAGTGAAGGTGGGCATCCTTCATTCCCGCTCCGGCACCATGGCCATCTCGGAGAACACGGTGGCCGAGGCCGAGCTGATGGCCATCGAAGAGATCAACAACGCCGGTGGCGTCAAGGTTGAAGGCAAGAAGCTGAAAATCGTGCCCATCGAAGAGGATGGTGCCTCCGATTGGCCCACCTTCGCGGAGAAGGCCAAGAAGTTGATCGATCAGGACAAGGTGGCGGTGGTGTTCGGCGGCTGGACCTCCGCCAGCCGCAAGGCGATGTTGCCGGTGTTCGAAGCCAAGGATCATTTCCTCTTCTACCCGATCCAGTACGAGGGCCAGGAGTGCTCGCGCAACATCTTCTACACCGGTGCCACCCCCAATCAGCAGGCGGAACCTGCCGTTTCCTGGCTGCTGAAGAATAAGGGCAAGGACTTCTTCCTGGTGGGTTCGGACTACGTCTACCCCCGCACCGCCAACACGATCATCAAGGAGCAGCTGAAAGTCGAAGGCGGCAAGCTGGTGGGTGAGGATTATCTCCCCCTTGGTAACACCGAGGTGGCGCCGATCATCGCCAAGATCAAGCAGGCCCTGCCCAAGGGTGGCGTGATCGTCAACACCCTCAACGGCGACAGCAACGTCGCCTTCTTCAAGCAGCTCAAGGCCGCCGGCATCACCCCCGCCAACGGCTACGCGATCATGAGCTTCTCGATCGCTGAGGAGGAAGTGGCGGCGATCGGCCCCGAGTACCTCGAGGGCACCTACGCCGCCTGGAACTTCTTCCAGAGCCTCGACACGCCGGCTTCGAAGAAGTTCACCTCGTCGTTCCAGGCCAAGTATGGCGACAAGCGGGTCACCAACGACCCGGCTGAATCGGCGTACAACATGGTCTACCTCTGGGCGGCGGGTGCCGAGAAGGCCAACAGCATCGACGACAACGCGGTGCGCAAGGCCCTGATCGGCGTCACCTTCGATGCCCCGCAGGGCAAGATCGAGGTGCAGCCCAACCATCACACCACCGAACTGGTGATGATCGGCGAGGTGCAGAAGGACGGCATGTTCAAAATCATCGAGAACAAGGGCGTGCTCAAGCCGATCGCCTGGAACCAGTTCGTCCCCGAAACCAAGGGCTACACCTGCGACTGGACCCAGGATCGCCCCGACGCCGGCAAGTTCAGGATGTGAGCGCTGGTCGCCTCCATCGCTTTTGGGGGGAATTCTTCCCCCCTTTTTTCTTTCCCAGCCTCTACCGCACCCGCTGCGGCACCGCATGACCGCCCTCTTTGACACGCTTTTCAATGGCCTGGCCATCGGCTCCGTGCTGATGCTGGCGGCCCTGGGCCTGGCCGTGGTCTTCGGCCTGATGGGCGTCATCAACATGGCCCACGGTGAGTTGATGATGCTCGGCGCCTACACCACCTACGTGGTGCAGAACCTGCTCAAGAATGGCCCGCTGGAGGCCCTGTTCCCGATTTATCTGTTGCTCGCCATCCCCCTGGCCTTCCTGGTCAGCGGCCTGGCGGGTCTGCTGCTCGAGAAAACGGTGATCCGCCGTCTCTACGGCCGGCCCCTGGAAACATTGCTGGCCACCTGGGGCGTCAGCCTGATCCTGCAGCAGTTCGTGCGCTCGGTGTCCAGCGCCTTTTTTCTGGGTCTGCTGTTGGCGGTGGCCATCGGCCTGCTCGCCCCCCGTTTCACGCCAAAAAGCTGGTGGCGCCAGCGCTGGACTCCCTTGCTGGGGGTGGGCCGCTGGGTGGTGGGTGGTGCTTTGGGGATCGCCCTGGCCACCGCTCTCGACGGTGTGCGCGTCCTGCGGGAACCCTGGTTCAGCGCCCGCAACATCGATGTCACCGCCCCTGAGTGGCTGCGGGGCTCGATCGAGCTGGGCGGCGTGACCATGCCGAGCGGCCGCCTGTTCATCATCGCCCTCACGGCCCTGGCGCTGCTGGCGGTGCACTGGTTCCTGCAGAAGAGCGTGTGGGGCATCCGCATCCGCGCCGTCACCCAGAACCGTTCGATGAGCAGCTGCCTGGGCATCCCCACCGAAACCGTCGATGCCCTCACCTTCCTGGTGGGTTCCGGTCTGGCGGGTGTGGCTGGGGTGGCCGTCACCCTGCTGGGCTCGGTGGGTCCGAACCTGGGTGGCAATTACATCGTGGACTGCTTCATGGTGGTGGTGCTCGGCGGGGTGGGCAAGCTGCTCGGCACCGTGGTGGCGGCGCTGGGGATCGGCGTGCTCAGTTATATCCTCGGCTCCGGTTCCCTGCTGCTGCTCTGGCCGCAGATGCCCGCTTTCCTCAATGAAACCATCACCTTCTTTGCTACCACCTCGATGGCCAAGGTGCTGGTGTTCATTGTGATTGTGGTCTTCCTCCAGTTCCGCCCCGCCGGCATCTTCCCCCAGAAGGGCCGCATGGTGGAGGCCTGAACCATGACCCTCACCTCCAGTTCCAGCGCCTCCCCCGCCGGCTTCCTGCGCCGCTGGTGGCCCTGGATCCTGATCGTGGCCGCCGCTCTGATCCTTCCCTTCCTGCTGCCGCCCTTCCGCCTCAACCTGCTGGGCCGTTTCCTGGCCCTCGGCATCGTTGCCCTGGGTGTGGATCTGATCTGGGGTTTCACCGGCCTGCTCAGCCTCGGCCAGGGCATCTTCTTCGCCCTCGGCGGTTATGCCCTGGGCATGTATCTCTCGCTCAATTCCCTGGAGCCCGGCCAGCTGCCGGAGTTCTTCAGCCTCTACGGCGTCAAGGAGCTGCCCAGCTTCTGGGTGCCCTTCGCCTCCCCCCTGTTCACCTTCCTGGCGATCTGGGTGATCCCCGCCCTGGTGGCTGGGGTGCTGGGCTTCCTGGTGTTCCGCAACCGCATCCGCGGCGTGTATTTCTCGATCCTCACCCAGGCTGCCCTGCTGGTGTTTTACAACTTCTTCAACGGCCAGCAGAAGCTGATCAACGGCACCAATGGCCTCAAGACCGACACCGCCCGCATCTTCGGTGAGCTGGTGGGGTCGGATCAGATGCAGCGCTCCCTCTTCTGGCTCACGGCACTGCTGGCAATCGGTGCCTTCCTGCTCTGCCGCTGGCTCACCTCCGGCCGCTTCGGCGACGCCCTGGTGGCGGTACGCGATGACGAACCGCGGCTGCGCTTCAGCGGCTACAACCCCACGGCTTACAAAACCCTGGTATTCACCGTCGCCGGAGCGCTGGCGGGCATCAGCGGTGCCCTTTACACGGTGCAGTCGGGCATCGTTTCGCCCCAGTACATGGCGGTGCCCTTCTCGATCGAGATGGTGATCTGGGTGGCGGTGGGTGGCCGCGGCACGCTGATCGGGGCGGTGTTGGGGGCCGTGCTGATCAACTACGCCAAGAGCCTGATCAGCGAGCAGCTTCCGGAAACCTGGCTGTTCGTGCAGGGCGGCCTGTTTCTTCTTGTGGTCACCGCCCTGCCCGATGGGGTGGTGGGCTGGTGGCGCCAGGGCGGAGCCCGCCAGCTGCAGGCGATGGTGGGCTGGCCACCGATTGCCCCCACCTATCCCGCCCTTGACCTCGATCCGGCCGTGCAGTCGGAGAAGCGGGCCATCGAGGCCCGCAGGGGCAGCGGCGAGCCCGACCCCAGCACCTCCGGAGGGGAACCATGACCGCCCTGCTTGACCTGCGGGGGGTAAGCGTGAGCTTCGACGGCTTCCGCGCCCTCAACGACCTCAACCTCACCCTCGTGCCCGGTGAGCTGCGGGCGGTGATCGGCCCCAACGGTGCCGGCAAAACCACCTTTCTCGATGTGATCACCGGCAAGGTGCGACCCACGGAGGGGGACGTGTTGTTCCGCGGCCGTTCCGTGCTGGGGCTGAGCGAGCACCGCATCGCCCGGCTGGGCATCGGCCGCAAGTTCCAGACGCCGCGGGTGTTCCAGAACCTCACGCCGCGGCGCAACCTGGAGCTGGCCGTCAAGGGCCGCCATGATCCCTTCAGCCTGCTCTTCGCTGGCCTCCAGAGCGGCCAGCGGCAGCGGGTGCAGGAGTTGTTGGCGGTGGTGGGTCTGGAGGCCCATGCCTCCCAGGCCGCCGGCAGCCTCTCCCACGGCCAGAAGCAGTGGCTGGAGATCGCCATGCTGCTCGCCCAGGATCCCGACCTGCTGCTGGTGGATGAGCCGGTGGCGGGCCTCTCCGACGAGGAGACGGAGCGCACCGGCGAGCTGCTGCGCCGCCTGGCCGGCGACCACACGGTGCTGGTGATCGAGCACGACATGGAGTTCATCCGCCAGCTCGACTGCCCCGTGACGGTGCTGCATGAAGGGCATGTGTTGTGCGAGGGCAGCCTGGCGGCGGTGCAGCAGGATCCGCGGGTGATCGAGGTGTATCTCGGCGTGGAGGACGAGGCATGACCACCACTCTCACCAGCAACGGACGACCCGAGCGCAGCCCCCATCCACCGGCGGGGGATGACGGCCACCTGCTGACGATCCGGGACCTGAATGTGTTCTATGGCGAGAGCCACATCCTGCGCAACATCGATCTCTCGATCGCGCCGGGTCAGATGGTCTGTCTGATCGGCCTCAACGGCGTGGGCAAGACCACCCTGCTCAAAACGATCATCGGCCTGCTGCGCCAGCGCAGTGGCTCCCTCCATTTCGATAGCCGCGAGATCTCCGCCCTGCCCCCCCACCGCCGGGCCCGCTCCGGCATCGCCTACGTGCCCCAGGGGCGTGAGATCATCCCCCAGCTCACGGTGCGGGAAAACCTGCTGCTCGGTCTGGAGGCCCGTCCCGGTGGCCTCACCCAGGAGCGGCACATCGATCCGCT
>JBILEP010000134.1:0-5886 GCA_044352045.1 Cyanobium sp.
GGCCCGGTGAGCGGAATGCGCACCGCCGCGGAGCGGTTGCCCTGGGAGTACACGAGATTCACCGGCGCCTCGAAGCCCGGCACCAGGCGTTTGTAGCTGTTGGTGGTGGGGTTGGTGAAGGCCAGGAAGGAGGGGGCGTGCTTGAGCAGGCCGCCGATGTACCAGCGGGCCGTCTGGGAGAGATTGGCGTAGGTGCCCTCGCCGAAGAACAGGGGTTGGCCGCCTTTCCAGAGGCTCTGGTGCACGTGCATGCCGCTGCCGTTGTCGGCGAAGACCGGCTTGGGCATGAACGTGGCTGTTTTGCCGTACTTGCGGGCGATGTTGCGCACCACATATTTGTAAATCATCACGTTGTCGGCCGCCTTGATCAGCTCGGAAAACTTGATGCCGAGTTCGTGCTGGGCGGTGGCCACCTCGTGGTGTTGCTTCTCGATCGGCACACCCAGTTCACCCATGGTCAGCAGCATCTCGCTGCGGATGTCCTGCAGGGTGTCATTGGGGGCGACAGGGAAATAGCCCTCCTTGAGCAGGATCTTGTAGGCGAGGTTGCCGCCCTCCTCCACCCGGTCGGTGTTCCAGGCGGCTTCAACCGAATCCACCTGATAGAAGCTGCCGCCGTTGCTGCTCTTGTAACGAACGTCGTCGAAGATGAAGAATTCCGGTTCCGGGCCGAAGTAGGCCGTGTCGGCCAGGCCGGTGGAGTTGAGATAATTCAGCGCCTTCTGGGCCAGGGCGCGCGGGCAGCGGGCGTAGGGCTCACCGCTGCGGGGCTCCTGGATCGAACAGATCAGGCTGAGGGTCTTATGGCTGTAGAAGGGGTCGATCCAGGCGGTTTCGGGATCGGGCACCATCGCCATGTCCGATTCATTGATCGCCTTCCAGCCCCGGATCGAGGAGCCGTCGAAGGCCACGCCCTCGCTGAAGGCGCTCTCATCGATCAGGTCCTTGCAGACCGTGAGGTGCTGCCATTTGCCGTGCAGGTCGACGAATTTGAGGTCGATCAGTTCGATGCCTTCGCTGCTGATCTGACGAAGAACGTCCTGAGCGGTCTTGGCCATGGCGGTCGTGCTGGCTGGGAAAAGGAAGGACGGCCGGCCCAAGGCCCGGCGCGGCTGGACGGTACGCAGCGTCCAGGGGATCGCTATGTAGCCGTTGGTACCAAAACCAGCCCTGTCGGCAGGCCCGACCCGGCCCGGGGCGCTGCGTAACCGTTCTTGTCAGATTGGCGAGAACCAGCCCCACGACAGGGGTCTGAAGACTTGCAAGTGCTAACTTCCGCTGCAGGTGCGTCGATTCCTGTCCATGCGCGATGCCATCAGCGGTCTGATCGGCCGTTACGACAAGCTCGGCCGCTACTTCGACCGTGCGGCGATCGACCGGATCGACGCGTACTACGCCGAATCCAGCCTGCGCTTGGCGGCCGTGGAGCTGATCAACCGTGAGGCCGCCACCATCGTGCGCGAAGCTTCCCAGCGGCTCTGGCTGGAGAATCCGGAGCTGATCCTCCCGGGCGGCAACGCTTACACCACCCGGCGCCTGGCCGCCTGCCTGCGCGATATGGATTACTTCCTGAGGTACGCCAGCTACGCCCTGATCGCCGACGACGTCACGATCCTCGACGAACGTGTGCTCAACGGTCTCGACGACACCTACAAGAGTCTGGGGGTGCCCACCGGCCCCTCGGTGCGAGCCATCGCCCTGCTGGCCGATGTGGTGGTGGAGATGCTCGAAACCGCCGGCAGCGTCGACGCCGCGGCGGTGCGAGCTCCCTTTGATCATCTCTGCCGTGGCCTCTCGGCCAGCAATGTGCGCGCCCGCTGAGCTCGCCCCACCCCCTCCCGGTTCCCTAATGTCAGCGGACCATGCCGCTGACGCCGGTCTTGCCCCTCCCCGTCATCCCTGCTGTGAACGACGCGCACCGGCTTGCCCTGGCGCCGATTTCCACCCCTGATCGGCTTCTGCTCGGCCCAGGACCCTCCAACGCCCACCCCACGGTGCTGCAGGCCCTGGCCCGCACGCCGATCGGTCACCTCGATCCGCTGTACATCGAGCTGATGGCCGAGGTGCAGGAGCTGCTTCGTTACGTGTGGCAGACCGACAACCGCCTCACCCTGCCGATGAGCGGCACGGGCAGCGCCGCGATGGAGGCCACCCTGGCGAACATGATCGAGCCGGGCGACAAGGTGCTCGTGGCGGTGAAGGGCTACTTCGGCCATCGCCTCGTCGACATGGCCCAGCGCTACCAGGCGGATGTGGTCAAGATTGAGCGGCCCTGGGGAGAGGCGTTCTCCCTGGCCGAACTGGAGGAGGCCGTCGCCACCCACCGGCCCCGCATCCTGGCGATCGTGCATGCGGAAACGTCCACCGGGGTCTGCCAGCCCATGGAGGGCGTGGGGGATCTCTGTCGCCGTCACGACTGCCTGCTGCTGCTCGACACCGTCACCTCCCTCGGGGCGGTGCCGCTGTACCTGGACGACTGGAAGGTGGATCTGGCCTACAGCTGCAGCCAGAAAGGTCTGAGCTGCCCGCCGGGCCTCGGTCCCTTCACCATGGGTCCGCGGGCGGAGCAGAAGCTCTCGGCCCGCACCAGCAAGGTGCCCAACTGGTACCTCGATGTGTCCCTGCTCAACCAGTACTGGGGCAGCGACCGCACCTACCACCACACCGCCCCGGTGAACATGAACTTCGGCCTGCGGGAAGCCCTGCGGCTGATCGCCGAGGAGGGTCTGGACAACGCCTGGGCTCGCCATCGCCGCAATGCCGAGCGCCTCTGGGAAGGCCTGGAGCGCCTGGGCCTCGAACCCCATGTCCCCCTCTCCCTGCGCCTCCCCACCCTGACCACAGTGCGCATCCCCGAGGGGGTGGACGGCAAGGCCTTCACCCTCCACCTGCTCAACCGCTTCGGCATCGAGGTGGGCGGAGGGCTTGGTGCCCTGGCCGGCAAGGTCTGGCGGGTGGGGCTGATGGGTTACAACAGCACCCCGGAGAATGTCGATCGGCTCCTCAATCTGTTTGAGAGCGAGCTGCCGGCGTTTCGCAGCCAGGTTCCGGCGGTGATGGCCGCCTGAGCCGCCGCCGCCGGCGGAACCACTCCTGCAGTTGGCGGCAGGCGTCCGCCTCCCGCACCCCGCCGATCACCCGCATGGTGTGATGGGCGCTCGGGTCCTTCGCCAGATTCAGGCAGCCCCCCAGGGCACCCCGCTTCGGATCGGGAGCGGCGAACACCACCGTTCCCATCCGGGCCTGAATCAAGGCGCCCGCGCACATCGGGCAGGGCTCCAGGGTCACCAGCAGGGTGCAGTCATTGAAACGCCAGTCGTCGCGGCTGAAGGCCGCCTGACGCAGGGCCACGATCTCCGCGTGGCCAAGGGGATCCTGGTGGCCCGCTCGCCGGTTGCTGCCCCAGCCCACGGCTCGGCCGTCGCCGTCGAGCACCACGGCCGCCACGGGCACCTCCCCCGCATCCCCCACCCTGGCGGCCTGGCGGAGCAGGCGATCCATCCACAGGTCCCAGCTGTCGTGGCAGGGGGGCATCGGTCGGCGGGCAGAATGCCCCCATCGCGGAGTGTGCGTTGGCCAGTCTCTCCCCTGCCCAACTCCCCGAGCCACACCCCGAGGGGGCTCCCCTCCCGCTCCGGGATGGGGACGCCTTGGCGCGCCACCGGCTCGATCCCTTCGCCGATCCCTTCCGGGACGCCCTCAGCCCCGACCCAGCCCTGGAAGCCTTCCTCCAGGACGCCGCCTCGCGGTTGAGTCGCTGGCTCGGCGCCGCTGCCGCCGCGGCCCCCCTGCCGGGCATTCATCTGCTGCCGGAGCCGGAGCCGGAGGCGCACGGGATCGCCCCCGAACGCCTGCTCGCCGACTTGCAACTGGTGATGGAGGGGGCGTACAACCCGAGCCATCCCGGCGCCCTGGCCCACCTCGATCCACCCCCGCTGACCGCCGCGATCGCGGCGGAGATGGTCTGTGCCGGGCTGAACAACAATCTCCTGGCGGAGGAGCTCTCCCCCGGCATCAGCCGCCTGGAGCGCAGTCTCTGCGCTTGGCTGGCCACCCGCCTGGGGCTGCCCGAGGGCGCCGGAGGGGTGCCCGCCTCCGGGGGCAGCCTCAGCAACCTGATGGCCCTCGTCACCGCCCGCCACTGCCGGGGGCTGGCGGGCCGCGCCGATGCCGTGGTGCTCTGTGGCGCCGAGGCCCACGTCTCCCTCGACAAGGCGGTGATGGTGATGGGGCTTCCCCCTCAGGCGTTGCAGCGGCTGCCGGTCGACTCCCAAGGTTGCCTGGATGTCGAGCGGTTGGCGGAGCGGCTGGCGGATCTGGATCGGCGTGGCGTGCCGGTGATCGCCGTGGTGGCCACCGCCGGCACCACCGTGCGGGGGGCCATCGATCCCCTCGCCCCGCTCGCCGACCTTTGCCAGCGGTGGGGCCACTGGCTGCACGTGGACGGGGCAATCGGGGCGGTCTTCGCCCTCGGACGGCAGCGGCCGGCTGCCCTTGAGGGCCTCGGCCGGGCCGATTCGCTCACGGTCAACCCCCAGAAGCTGCTGGGGATTCCCAAAACCTCCTCCCTGCTGCTGCTGGCGGATCCCGCCGCCCTCGCCCGCACCTTCGCCACCGGCCTGCCCTACATGGAGCCCGCGGAGCAGGGCACGTGCGGGGAGTGGGCCCATGGAGGCGAGCGGGGCCTGCAGGGCAGCCGTCCCGCCGAGATCCTCAAACTCTGGCTTGGCCTGCGCCAGCTGGGTCTGGAGGGCATCGCCGACCTCTTGGACGGGGCCCTGGAGCGCTGCCGTCGCCTGGAGGGGCTGCTGGCTCCCAGCCAGGAGCAGCTCCTCCTTCGCGGCGGGCCTCTCCATCTGCTGGCTTTCACCCCGGCCGGCGCCGACGCGGCGGCGGCGGAGCTGTGGAGTGAACGCACCCGCTCCGAGCTGCTGGCCGCGGGCCTGATGCTCTCCCGACCCCTGCACCGCGGCCGCCGCCACCTCAAGGCGGTGCTGGGCAATCCCCACACCCGCCCCTGCGACCTGGAGCGGCTGGCCGCCATCGTGGTCGCCAGCGTGGAGGGGTCATGACCACTCCCACTCCCGATCCGTCCCGCCAGCGCTCCAGGTGGGTGGCGATCATCACCGGTGCCCTTTCGATCCTGGTGGCGGTTCTGTACCTGGGCTTCGTCACCCTGCTCGACAGCCGCGGGCCGCTGCGGCCGCCGCCGCCGGAGGCCTATGCCGGCGCCCTCACGGCCCCGGTCGAGGCGGCAGCCGTGGTTCCGGCTGGCGCTGCAGAGGCTCCACCACGCGGCTGAAGGCGGCAGCCAGGAAGCTGCGCAGGGCGCCCTCGCGGCGGTTCAGCTCGTACTCTCGCTGCAGCACCTCGGCCATGCCGCCGTCGCCCCAGTCCTGGTCCTGCTGGAAATAGGTGATGAAGCTGCGGCCCGCCACCCGGGTCAGCCAGGCGCCGCTCACCGCCTGCAGGGCGCGGCTGACCACCAGGGCGGGCAGGTTGAGGCTGAGGGCTCCGCTCAGCAGGGCGACGCCCCCCTTGATCAGCCCCAAGCCCGCCAGGGTGCGGCCCACCGACACCGCCAGCTCCTGGGCCGAGGCCCGGCTGAGGGTCACCCCATAGACCCGGCCAATCTCCACCACCATCTGGGCATGGACGGCGGCGGCGCCGAGCAGATCGAGGCCCGGCAGGGGCGTCGCCATCAACACCCCCGCCCCGATCCAGGCATAGCGATCAACGATCGCCTCGGCGTCGCCCCGCCGCTGGCGATCCAGCAGGGCCCGGCTGGCCTCCCCCAGCCGCCGGCATTGCAGCAACAGGTTGTCGGCGATCAGCTCCTCCCCGTCCTGGCGCAGCACCGTGGCGATGCGGCCGAGCAGGGCATCG
>JBILEP010000009.1:0-17817 GCA_044352045.1 Cyanobium sp.
CTCGTGCACGAGGCCGCCCCGCTCCACCCGCAGGCGGTAGCCACTGCCGGGGTCGGCGTCGAGGGCGGCCTCGAAGATCCAGGGGTGGTGGGGCGTGGCCATCGCCAGCACGGCGTCGCCGAGGAGCAGCTCCACCCGGGCCGCTTCCGGCATCCACACCCGCACCACCCAGCCACCGCCCTCCAAGGGCTGGGGTCCCAACACCGCGAAGGGATGGTCGTGGCGGCACTCTGCCAGCCGCGTCGCGTCCTCAGCCATCCAATCCAGGCTGGCGATGGTCATGGGTGTCGAGGTGGGCGTTGAGCCGGGAGCTTACGTCCGCTTCGGCGGCAGGGGCTCAGGGGGCCGGGGAGGGCTCGTTGGGATCGGTGGGGAAATTGACGTTGATGATCTGATTCCGGTTGTCGAGAACCACGAACAGGTTGTCGGTGAGGCGGTTGAAGCGGATCGTCACGATCACCAGCTTCATCTCCGGCGTGTTCTCAGCGCGGGAGACGCTCACGATGCGATCGAAGTTGCCGGTGATGCGCTGCAGCCGCTGCCAGCGGGCCTGGAGCGAAGCCTGGCTGATCTCCTCCTGCATCGACGGGCTGAGGAAGCTGCTGGCCGAGATGAATTGGCCGCGGGCGAGGGCGGTGACGAAATCGCGCACCACCGCTTCGGCGGGGGCGTCAGTGGCATCGAAGTGGTAACCGGCCAGCTTGCCGTTGTCGTTGATCACCATCAGCAGCTGGCGGGTGCCGCGGCTGGTGCGCAGGGTGGCCTCCACCGTGCTGGAGTCGTAGCCGGGCTGGACGGAGGTGATGGTCCAACTCAGCAGCTGCGGCTGGGTTTTCATCGTTGCCGCGATCATCGAGGGGCTGGTCACCCGCTGCAGCTCGGGGGCGAACTGGGCGAAGCGGGCGTTGGCATCCCGGTTGCGCACCACCGTGAGGATCCGCTCGGCGGCCTGCCGGGCCCGCAGCTCACTGAGGGCACTGCTGGTGCCCACCGGGGCGGGGGCAGCGGGCTTGGCGGCCGGGATGGGCAGGGGCTGCGCCGGGGCCGGGGCCGACGCCAGAACGGCCACCGCGGCGGCCATGGCGGCGGCCAGCGCAGCGGGGACCGGTCCGGGGAGGCGGGAGCGCAGCATGAACAGGGCGATCAGGGCCGGCTCAGTCTGCCCCAATCAGCGGCGCCAGCCAGAGCCGGGCGCCCTCCAGGCGCAGATCCAGGCTGATCACCCGGTGATCGGGCCCACTGGGGCCCGGCGGCGGCACGGCCTGGCCGGAATGCACGGCGATCTGCGGCCAAGCCGCCCCCGCCAGGGAGAGCCGCAACCGTTCCCCCACCGCCAGGGTGGCCCGCAGCGGCTGCAGGCGCAGCTCCAGGGGCGCCGCGGCCGGCCGCTCCCCCGCCCGTTGACGCCGCACGCCCGTGCTCAGCTGGCGCACCGGGGCGCCCCCTTCCCCCAGCACGGAGAGGGCCGCGCAGAGGTCGAACCCACCCGGCTCTGCCGCCACGGTGATCAGAAGCCGCGGTTCCCCCAGCAGCTCCAGCTCCGCCGCCAGGGGAGCGGAGGTGAAACAGGCCACATCGGTGCGGCCATCCAGATCCCCCCGCTCCGCCAGCCCCGCCTCTCCGCCCAGATGGCCGCCCCGGCCAGGCACGGGGCGCCAGGGATCGTGCACCAGGCAGACCGTGCCGCCGCCCGCCAGCGCCCCAGGGCGCAGCTCCCCCTCATCGCTGCGCACCGCCGCCAGGCCGCCGCTGTGCAGGCTCCAGCTGGGCGCGGCGAGGGGGGAAACGGCGAGGGTGGTGGGCGCCGGGCTGCGCCAATCGCCCCGGGTGAGGCACTGCAGGCTCACCGGCGACGACGATCCGGACTCCAGCGCCGCGCCGGCCTCCCCCAGGTGGCGGCGGAAGAAGGCGAGCTGCCGCCTGTCCACGCCCCCCCGCCAGTCGAGGTGGCTCCAGGCGCCGATCAGCAGCTCCGGGTCGCCCGCGGCGGCCCGGCTGCGGTGCCAGAGGTCGAGCACACCGCGCAAGTGGGGGTCGTGCCAGCCACCGATCAGCAGCAGGGGCCTTCCCAGCAGGGCCGCGGAGGGGGTGTAGGTGCGCCAGCCCTGCGGCTCGGCCGGATCGAGGCCCAGCCAGCCGCTCACCATGCCGTGCGGATCATGGCGGCGCAGCAGGGCCAGGCCCTCCCGGGGCCCGTCACCACGCTCCAGGCAGCGGCGGATGTCCAGCCATCCCTGCCGGTCCCCCCGGCGCCGACAGCCCTCGCAGGCCAGCTGCAGGCCCCAGCCGATCAGCAGGCCCCACCAATGGGCGCCGCCCTCGCCGGCCCAGTGGCGCCGCTCATCGAGGCCGCACATCGCCGGCGCCAGGGCGTCGGGGAGCGCCGCTGCTTCCCCATCAACCCCTTCCCCATCACCCCCTTCCCCATCCCCCCCCTCGCCATCGCCCTCCACCCCGATCAGCAGCTGGCTGAGGCCCTGGTAGGAGAAGCCATAGGTGCCGACGCGGCCATTGCAGGCCGGATGGGTCCGCAACCAGCGCACCGCGGCCCGGCCGTCCGCCGCCTCCTGGGGGAAGCCGCCGAATTCCCCCTCCGAATCGCCCCGTCCGCGCACGTCCTGCACCGCCACCAGGAAGCCATGGGCCGCATACCAGCGGGGATGGGCGTAAACCACGGTGGAGGCGATGGCGCGCCCGTAGGGCTGGCGCATCAGCAGGGCGGGCCAGGGACCCTCCCCCATCGGGGGCCGCCACAGGCGGGTGGCCAGCCTGATCCCGTCAGGGCAGACCATCCAGTCGTCGTGGCAGGCGGCCACTCAGCGCACGTCGGGGCAGTGGAGGCCGATCACATAGGTGCTCAGCACCTCCGCATCCACCGGGCTGAGGCTCTGGCTGGAGGCCACCCAGGCGATCGACTCCTTCGAGGTGGCCGACTTGCCCTCGGCGTTGTACTGCTTGAAGCGCTCGCACAGACTGCGGGCCAAGGCCGGGTTCTGCTTCACCGTCTCCAGCAGCGCCGAGGCGGCGGGCACGGGCGACGGGCTGAGCAGCATGGCCAGGCCGGCGGCCATCCCGCGCACCACCCAGGGAAGCGGGAGCCGGGGGCTGCGGACCGGTCGGGGGGTCATGGCGGGCGGGGGGAGAGGGTCAGGACAGGCCGTGATGGACGTCCTGACTGTTCCCATTTCAGGGATCCCCCACCAACGGCGGGGTTCGGCCGGGGTCAGTTCGTGGAGCGACCGGAACTCCTGACGGGCCCGCTCAGGGGGTCAGGGTGACCGTCACCGCGCCGGTGGCCAGATCCCGGTCCGCCTCAGCCAGGATCAGCGGCCGGCCGCGCCCGGCGTCGATCGCCTCCACGCGCCGCAGCCGCACGCGCACGTGGCCGTCGGCGCTGGTGCGGCCGCTGCCCCGCAGGTTGCGCGCCACCTGCTCGGCGGTCGGGCCCCAGGCCTGGCGCGGCAGCTCCTTGGTCGGGGCGGCGATCACCAGATCCCCGCCGTTGTCGAACACGATCGGCACCGACATCGCCCCCGCCACGCTCACCCGCTCCACGTAGCTGACCGAGAAGGCCAGGCAGGAGATCGCCAGCAGGGCGGTGAAGCTCGTCACCCCCACCAGCCGGAAGCGAATCCCCCAGCGGCTGACAAACCCGGCCACCGTGAGCAGGGCCAGCAGGCCGCTGGCGGCCCCCAGCCATTCGCCGGCGACGAAGAGGATCGGATCGGCGGCCATGGGGGCTGGGGAAAGCGGAACAAGGTCCTTATATTGCGGCCGACCTCGGCGGTGATGGTCCAAGCGGATGCGGCGGCTGCCGGAGCGAATGCGGCAGCGGCCTGATGCCGCGCCACCGACCCGGGGCTGCCTGCTGCAGCTGTTGCTGCTCAGCGCCCTGGCTGGCGGGCTGCTCTGGGCGGCGGTGCACAGCTGGGAAGCGCTGCTGCGCCGCATCTACCTGGAGGCCCGCCCGCGGTTGGAGGCCCAGGTGGGTCGGGTGCTGGGCCGTCCCCTCCAGCTCGGGCCGCTGGAGGGCATCGGCGCGGATGGCCTGAGGATCGGGCCGAGCAGGCTGCTGGGCGGCCAGAAGGACGACTCAAGCGTGCGGGTGCGGGGGGCCAGCGTGACCGTCGAGCCGCTGGCCAGTTGGCGCCGCCGGCGGCTGATCCTCGACATCACCTTCCGCGGCGCCGAGGTGGACCTGCGCCGCAACCGCCAGGGCCAGGTGTGGGTGATGGGCGAGCTGCCGCCCGGCGGGGAGCCGCCCCCCCTGGAGTTGCGCCTGCGCCTGCTGGAGCGCGGCACCCTGAGGCTCTGGGGCTTTTCCGCCGACCGGCTGCGGCCGCTCACCCTCAGCGCCGCCGGCCAGGCCGACCTGGGGCTGCGGCGACGGCAACTGGAGCTGCGGGCCCGCGCCTGGGCCCCCGGTCTTGAGGGCAGCGCCGCGCTGCGGGGCGCTGGCAACTGGCAACAGCAAAGCTGGCAGACCCTGGTCGAACCCCAGGGCTTTCCGATCCAGGCCCTGCGACCGCTGCTGCCCCCCCAGGGTCGGCTCGAGGGGCGCCTCCACGGCCAGGTGCGGCTCAGCCTGGAGCGGGGGGTGGGGGGCTGCCGGGGCGAGGTGCGGCTCGACGACCTTCTCTGGCAGCCGCTGGGGGGCGGCCAGCCGCTGCGCAGCGAGAGGGCTCCCTTGGCCTGCCGCGACGGTGACCTGCTGCTGGCGGAAAGCCCCTGGCGCTACGGAGACTGGCGAGGCCGGGTGGCCGGGCGCCTGAATCCGCAATGGCGCCTGGCGGCGCGGATCGAGGCCCTGCCCCCGCCCGGGAATCCACTGGGAGCGCTGCCGATCCGGGGCAGCCTGCAGGGCCGCTGGCGGGCCGGTGCGCTGGAGGTGGGGCGGCTTGAGGGGCGCCGCGGCTCCTCCTGGCTGCGCGCCGAGGGCCGCCTCGGCAGCCGCTTCGACCTGCGGGGCGGCTGGGTGTTGGAACCCGCGGAGCTGCCGGGGGGGGAGCGGCTGCCCACCTGGCTGAAGCAACGGCCCCTGCTGGGGGCGCTGCGGCTCGATGGCCGCCTCGGCCGGCCCCGCCTGGCGGTGGACACCGCCCCCTCCCCCCTGGCCCTGATCGGACCCTGGCGGGCGTCCCTGCGCTGGAGCGAAGGCCTGCTGCGCCTGCAGCGGTTCGAGAGCCCCCTGCTGCAGGCCAGCGCCAGCCTGCCCCTGGCGCTGCGTCCCGGCCGGGGCCTGGTGCGCGGACCGCTGGAGGCCCGCCTGGCGCTGCGGGAGTTCCCCCTGCAGCGGCTGGATCCGCTGGTGGCCACCCGGCTGCGGGGGCTGCTCGACATCCAGGGCCGCCTGGCGGGTCCGCTGGAGGCCCTGCAACCCGACCTGGCGGTGCGGGTGCGTGAGCCCGGGGCGGGGCCCCTTTGGCTGCGGGAGAGCTGGAGCGGGCGCCTGCAAAGCGGACGCCTCAGCCTGCAGGCCCTGGCCCCCGCCGCTCCGGGACGGCTGGAGGCCTGGCTGGATCGCCGCTGGCTGCCGGAGCGGATCGTGGTGGCGCGGCACGGCGGCCTCCTGCAGCTGGCGGGTCGACCGGAGGGCTTCCGCTGGCAGGCCAGGGATTTCCCCCTCGCCGGCCTCACCCTGACCACCGGCCCCCGCCAGCGCTACCGGCCCCTGCAGGGCGACTTGAGCGGGGCCGGCAGCCTCGGCCTCGAACCCCTGGCCTTCGCCGGCAGCGTGCGGCTGGCCGACCCCCGCTTCCTGGGCATCGCCGGCCGCCAGATCACGGCCGATGTGCGCTACGCCGATCGCCGCTACGCCGTGCGCGGGGCGGTGGACACCCTCGACCGGGGGCGGATTGAAGCCCGTCTCAATGGCCACTGGAGCGGTCCGTTCCGGGCCGAGTTCCAGGCCCGGCAGCTGAGCGCCGGCCTGTTCCGGCAGGTCCTCGCCGCCTGGCCCCTCTGGCAGGGCGGCGGCGCCCAGGCCAGGCCCGGGGCCGCAGCCCTCGGCCCGGCGGCGATCCTCAGCGGCGGGCGCAGCCTGGATGATCAGCTGCTGGCCCTGCAGGTTGCCCTGGAGCGGCTGGGAGAGCGCGATCTCCTGGAGAAGCGGGTCGATCGCCGCGACCTGCTGCGGCGGCTGCAGAGCCGCATCGACGCCGATCTGGTCCTCAGCGGCGCGCAGCTGGCCAAGGCGCGGGCCGACCTGAACGCCCGCGGCCACCTCTGGCTGCGCCACCAGGACCGGGACCAGGCCCTGGCCGCCCGCCCGTTCGAGCTGCGGCTGCGGGGAGCGCTGCTCCAGGGGGAAGGGGAGTTCGACCTCTCGGGGGTATCCCTGGCCCTGCTGGCGTTGCTGACCCCGGTGCCCGAGGGCCTGCGGGGGGAGCTGGCGATGGCCGGCCGCTACCGGCTGGGGGGGCGGCGGCCGGAGCTGGAAGTGAACCTGGCGCTGGTGGACACCCGCCTGGGGGATCGGGAGCTGCGGCTGGAGCGCGGCCGGGTCGCGCTGGGGCCAAGCGGGGTGACGCTCGACCTGGCCCTGCGCTCCGCCGGCGCGGAGAACAGCTTGGATCTGGCGGGCACGGTCCCCCTCGATCCCCAGCGGGCTGGGCTGGAGCTGCGGCTGGCCAGCCGCGGCGATGGCCTGCGCTTCCTCACGCGCCTGGCGGGCACGGCGGTGGCGGTGGAGCGGGGCAGCACCGACCTTCAGCTGCTGATCCGCGGCAGCCTGAGCGATCCGATCGCCAACGGCTTCCTGCGCCTGCGGGGCGGCGAAGTGCACTTCATCGGCCAGACCCTGCGGGAGGTGGAGGCCACCGTGCTGTTCGACTTCCAGCAACTGCTGCTCCAGGAGCTCACCGCCAAGGTGGGGCGGGAGGGGCGCATCAGCGGCGAAGGCCGGCTGGGCCTGGTGCGGCCCCTGGCGGAGCCGTCGGGCCTGCAGGTGCGGTTGCGGCGGGTGCCGTTCCAGGTGCCGCGCATGAGCGCCGTGGGCGACGGCAGCCTGCGGCTGGGGGGCAGCCTGGTGGATCCCCGGCTAGGGGGGGATGTGACGATCCGCGACGGCACGGTCAACGCCACGCCGGGGGAGCTGGCCAGCAGCCCGGAGGGCGGTCCGGGCTCCAACCAAGCGGTGAAGCCCGTCCGCTTCGAGCAGCTGCTGGAGTCGAAATGGGATTTCCAGCAGCCCCTGGTGCTGCTCGGTCCGGACGTGAAGTCGTCCACGGGCGAATCGCTGCGCCAGGCGATCCCCAACGTGCCCTGGCTGGGCTTCGACGACCTGCTGCTGCGCCTGGGCCCCAACCTGAAGGTGACGCTCGGCAGCGTCGGCAGCTTCCGCACCGGCGGCCGGCTGCGCCTCTCCGGCCGGCTGGATCCCTCCCTGCAGGCCTCCGGTGTGGTGCGCCTGCTCGGCGGCCGCCTGAACCTGTTCACCACCAGCTTCAGCCTCGATCCCGACGCCCCCAACGTGGCCGTCTTCACCCCCTCCCTGGGCCTGGTGCCCTACCTCGACATCGCCCTGCGCACCCGGGTGTCCGACAGCCTGAACGTGATCGCCCCGAGCGGCCTCAGCGCCGGCGGTGGACTCGGCACCCCCAACGCGCCAAGCCTGGCGGAGGTGGAGGCCCAGGGGGGCTTCACCCGGCTCAACCAGCTCAAGCTGATCCTGGTGACGGTGTCGGTGAGCGGCCCGGCGGACCGGATCGCCGAAAACCTGCGGCTGACCAGCAGCCCACCGCTGCCCCAGGAGCGGCTGGTGGCGCTGATCGGCGGCAATTCCCTGGCGGGTCTCAGCGGTGGCCAGGCCGGCACCGCCCTGGCCACCGTGCTGGGCCAGTCGCTCCTCTCGCCCCTGCTCGGCACCCTCAGCGACGCCTTCGGCCAGCGGGTGAGCTTTGCCCTCTACCCCACCTACGTGAATCCCTCGGTGAGCAGCGTCGCGGAACGTCGCTCCCGCCGCGTGCCGCCCCAGCTGGTGTTCGGCGCCGAGGTGGGCTACGACATCACCGATCGGATCAACGCCTCTGTGCTGGCGGCCCCCAACCGCTCGGACGTTCCACCCCAGGTGACACTGAACTACAAAGCCTCCGAGACCTTCAACCTGGAGGGATCGATCGACACCCAGGGCGCCTGGCAGACCCAGCTGCGGCTGTTCCTGCGCTTCTGACCCCCGCCGCGATGCCCTCCCCCGCCGCCCCCAGCCCCACCCCCCAGTTGATCGGCGTCGACCTCGGGGGCACCGCCATCAAGCTGGGTCGCTTCCGGATGGACGGCAGCCTGGTGGCGGAGTCGGAATGCCCCACGCCACAGCCGGCGGTGCCGGGCGCCGTGACCATGGCGATCGCCGAAGCGATCGCGGCGATCGATCCGGATCGCCAGGCCGACCGGGTGGGCATCGGCCATCCCGGCCCCAGCGACCGCAGCGCCCGGGTGGCCCGCATCGCCATCAACCTGCCCGGCTGGCGGGAGGTGCCCCTGGCGGCCTGGCTGGAGCCCCAGATCGGCCGCCCCGTCACCCTGGCCAACGACGCCAACTGCGCCCTGCTGGGGGAGCGCTGGCTCGGGGCGGCCCAGGACGCCGACGACGTGCTGCTGCTCACCCTGGGCACCGGCGTGGGGGGGGCGGTGCTGCTGGGGGGCGAGCTGTTCCTGGGCCATGGCGGCGCGGCGGCCGAACCCGGCCTGATCGGCGTGGATCCGGAAGGTCCGCCCTGCCGCAGCGGCAACCGGGGCTCCCTGGAGCAGCACTGCAGCATCGCCGGGCTGGCACGGCTCAGTCCCCTCGATCCCGCCGAGCTCTGCCGGCGGGCCGGGGCGGGAGATCCCGAGGCCTGTGCCGTGTGGGACGCCTACGGCCGCTGGCTGGGGATCGGCCTGAGCTCGCTGCTCTACGTGCTCACGCCCCAGCTGGTGCTGCTCGGCGGCGGCCTCAGCGCCGCGACTGAGCATGTCCTGCCGGCGGTGTGGCGGGAGGTGGAGGAGCGGGTGCTGGCGGTGAGCCGGGAGGGGTTGCGGATCGAGCGCTGCGCCCTGGGCAACGGCGCCGGCCGGCTCGGGGCCGCCTGGCTGGCGCGCCAGCGCCTGGCCCCCGGCGGCTTGGGATGATGGAGCGATGAGCCTGCCCGAGTCCACCGCGGCCACCACCGCTGCCACCACCGCCGCCACCACCACCGCTGCCGCCGCCCCGGTTCCCGAGCCGCCGCCGGAGCTGTTGGAGCGGGCGGCGGCGGTGCGCCGGGCCGCCATGGCCCTGGGCCGCCTGGCGGATGGGCGGCGGCGCCAGGCGGTGCTGGCGATGGCCGATGCCCTGGAGGCCAGCGCCGAAGCGATCGTGGCCGCCAACGGCGAGGATCTGGCCGCCGCTGGACGGGATGGGCTGGCCGCGCCCCTGGTGGCCCGCCTACGGCTGGATCGCGCCAAGCTGGCGGCCGCCATTGAGGGGGTGCGCCAGGTGGCGGCCCTGCCGGATCCCCTGGGCCAGCGTCAGCTGCACACCGAACTGGACGACGGGCTGGTGCTGGAGCGGGTGAGCGTGCCCCTGGGGGTGCTGGGGGTGATCTTCGAGGCCCGCCCCGATGCGGTGATGCAGATCGCCTCCCTGGCGATCCGCTCCGGCAATGGCGCCCTGCTCAAGGGCGGCCGGGAGGCCACCGCCAGCTGCCGGGCGATCGTGGAGGCCCTGCGCTCCGGCCTGGCCGCCGCGGAGGTGGATCCGGCCTGCCTGGAGCTGCTCACCAGCCGGCAGGAGAGCCTGGCGCTGCTCAAGCTCGATGGCCTGGTGGATCTGATCATTCCGCGGGGTTCCAATGAGCTGGTGCGCTTCATCCAGTCGCACACGCGCATCCCGGTGCTGGGTCACGCCGATGGGGTGTGCCATCTCTATGTGGATCGCGCCGCCGCGGTGGAGGAGGCGGTGCGGCTGGCGGTGGACAGCAAGAGCCAGTACCCGGCCGCCTGCAACGCCATCGAAACGCTGCTGGTGCATCGCGAGATCGCGGCGGATTTCCTGGCGGCGGCGATCCCGGCCCTGGAGGCCGCCGGCGTGGAGCTGCGCGGCGATGGGGAAGCCCGGGCCCTGGGGGTGGCCGGCATCGCCAGCGAGGACGACTGGCGGATCGAATACTCCGACCTGATCCTGAGCGTGAAGGTGGTGGCCGACCTGGAGGAGGCCCTGGCCCACATCGCCCGCCACGGCTCCCGCCACACCGAGGCGATCTGCACCGGCGATCCGGAAGCCGCTGAGCGCTTTCTGGCGGCGGTGGACAGCGCCGGGGTGTTCCTGAATTGCTCCACCCGCTTCGCCGATGGTTTCCGGTACGGCTTCGGCGCGGAGGTGGGCATCAGCACCCAAACCCTGCCGCCCCGGGGTCCGGTGGGCCTGGAGGGGCTGATCACCTACCGCTACCGGCTGCGCGGCGCCGGCCACACCGTGGCGGAGTACGCCGCGGGCAAGCGCCGCTTCACGCATCGACCACTGCCGTTGTGAGCGAGAACCCAGGCGCAGCGCCCACCGCCGCGCCACCACTGGTGCTGGTGCATGGCCTGTTCGATACCCCCGAGATCTTCCGGGGCCTGCGCCAGTACCTCGGCGACCGCCGCGAGCCGCTGCTGGCGCCGCACCTGCCCCACCGTCTGGGTGCCACCTCGCTGGAAACCCTCGCCAGCCGGCTGGGGGACCAGATCGCGGCGGCCTTCGGCGCGGAGCAACCCGTGGACGTGCTCGGCTTTTCGATGGGGGGCCTGATTGCCCGCACCTGGATTCAGCTCTTCGGTGGGGCGGCCCGCACACGGCGGTTCATCTCGGTGGCCAGCCCCCACGGCGGCAGCCTGGTGGCCGTGCCCTGGCCACGCTTCCTGCTGGCGGGTGTGGCTGACATGAAACCCGGCAGCTCCCTGCTGCGCCGCCTCGATGCCGATCTCGATCCCCTGCGCCGGATCGACTGCGCGAGCTTCTACATCCCTAGCGACCTGATGGTGATCCCGGGCTGGCGGGCCGTGCTGCCGGTGGGCCCGCGCCACCGGTTGCCCGTGCTCCAGCACCGCCTGCTGATGGCGGAGCCAGGGTCGCTGACGCCGATCACCGCGGAGCTGCTGCGGCCGTAGGACGCCGCTTGTTGCCAGGAGCTGCTGGAGCGTGATCTGGAGCTGGAGGGAGTGATCCGTTGCGGAGGTACGACCTTGATGATCAGCGGTCGCAGATCACGACGCGCCCTGCGCACTGAGGAGAGAAGCTCCAATCCGATCTGGAGGCTGGGCGATGCCTGCCTCGCCAAAACCTTGCTTCGGGTTCTGGGAGGGTGCGGCAGGCGGTACTCGCCTCGGGAATCATCACGCCACCCACCTACTGGAACGCGGCCAAGATATCCGCACAATTGAAGGCCAATAGCGCACAAAGACAGCCTTCCCGCAGGCATTGACACGCACGTGCCTATGCGCCCCCCTGGAGAACCCCGGCCCTGCCGACTTTTTGCAACAAATCGAACCCTGATAGGCGGATCCGCCCATCAAACCCGAAATGGTTCCGGTTTGCGCAAGAGCGCGAGTCGCCGCAGGCGATCTCAGGGGCTCCTTCGGGCTGTCTCCAGCCTCTATGCGATCAAAACGGCGGGGATGGGAGTAGCATGCAGGTCCGTCTAAATACAGTAAGGCAACCTTCGATGATCACACCACTGATCAACCATATCCGAGACCGTTGGCATCCTCTTTGGCGACTCCGCCAGCAGCCTGCGTATCGCTGGTTTCAGCAGAGATTTGATTTTACCGTATACACCCGCATTCCAGAAACGGGCATTCAGGTTGCCGTAAAAGGCCTGCGCGATGCCAGCTGGATTGCCAGCCCAACAAGTCTTGAGCCTGAGATACGCGCTGCATTTGCGCTTGCCTTGAATTTATTGAGGCCGTCTGTCTTCTGGGACATCGGTGCCAACATCGGATTTTACTCATGGTTCGTCAGGCAGTATCCGTCGGTGCAACATGTGATCATGTTTGAGCCTGACCCAACGAACTTCGAGCTTATCACCAACACGATCCGCAAGAACTCTATTCTCAACTGTCGCCCGATTAATGTGGCCCTATCAGACCGGTGCGGCGAAACGCAATTTTTACTTGATCGCGCCAGCGGCGCCACTGGTTCGCTCGAGGCCACCTCACAACGAGAAAATGAATATTTTCTGCACCACGCCTACCAGATGACCGAAACCATGACCTGTGAAACGGCCACTGTTGACAGCTTTATTGCTGACGGCTTACCCGCTCCGTCGCTCATAAAGATCGATGTTGAGGGGGCAGAACATCTCGTCTTAGCGGGTGCAGAGGCTTGCCTAAACTCTGACAAGCCCGTTCTTCTCGTGGAGACTTCAAACACCGATCTAGTGCATCGCCTTCGTGACAAGGGCTATCGAGCATTCCGCATCGATGCGGAAAATATTCTCTTCATTCCAGCCACCTCGGGCCTCGATCTTGGAGAATTTCTTAATGCTTTCTCCGAGTATGATCAAGTCCCCTAACACCAAAAAACAGCCGCGGGCGCCCATGCTGGCTTGATCCATGCACAGGTCCGCTGCCCACCGCTGATCTGGAGCGTTCAGAGGCTGTCACAGCAAGCCAACCTCAGCCGACCATCAACCTTCCTCCCAGCTTCAATCTTCCTCCCAGCTTCAACCCTCCCCCGCCAAGCCACTGTGGCGAATCAGCGCCTCGGCGGAGGGCGGCCGGCCGCGGAACTCCTCGAACACCTCCGCCGGATGGCGGCTGCCGCCGAGGCTCAGCACCGTGTCGCGGAAGCGGCGGCCGGTGGCGCGGATCAGCTCCTCGTTCTCCAACCCCACCTCCTCGAAGGCGCTGAACGCATCAGCGCTGAGCACCTCGGCCCACTTGTAGGAGTAATAACCCGCTGAATAACCGCCAGCGAAGATGTGGCCGAAGGAGCAGAGCAGGGCGTCCTCCTCGATCGGCTGCAGCACCGCGGTGCTGGCCGCCAGCTCGCGGCGCAGCTGCTCCGGGCTCTGGCCGCAGCCCGGATGCCAGCGGCTGTGCAGCCGCAGGTCGGTGAGGGCGAAGTGCACCTGGCGCAGGGTGGCGGCGCCGGCCATGAAGGTGCGCGCCGCCTGCAGCTTGGCGAATTCCGCCTCCGGCAGCGGTTCGCCGCTCTGCCAATGGCGGGCCATGCCCAGCAAGGTGGCGCGGTCATAGCACCAGTTCTCCATGAACTGGCTGGGCAGCTCCACCGCATCCCACTCCACGTTGTTGATGCCCGCAGCCTGGGGCCGCTCCACGGTGGTGAGCATGTGGTGCAGGCCGTGGCCGAACTCATGGAAGAGGGTTTCCACCTCCTGGAAGGTCATCAGGCTGGGGGTATCGCCCACCGGCGGGCTCTGGTTGCAGACCAGGTAGGCCACCGGCAGCACCGGCGTGCCGTCCGGGCGCAGCGAACGCACCAGGCATTCATCCATCCAGGCGCCGCCCCGCTTGCTGCCCGGCCGGCTGTAGGGATCGAGGTAGAAGGCGGCGATCGGCGCGCCCGTATCACGATCGTGCACCCGGAAGAAGCGCACGTCGGGATGCCACACCGGGGCCTCGCCATCCGCCGCCGCGATGCGGATGGCGAACAGCCGGTCGCACAGGCCGAACAGGCCCTCCAGCACCCGGGGCAGGGGGAACCAGGGCCGTAGCGCCTCGCTGTCGAGGTCGAAGCGCTCGCGCCGCAGCACCTCCGCCCAGAAGCTCACGTCCCACGGCTGGAGATCCTGCGCCTCCGGTGCCCCGTGGCGGGCGGCGCACTGGCGCAGCTCCTCCAACTCCTGCTCCGCCGAGGGATAGGCGGCGGCGCGCAGATCCTCCAGCAGCCGCTCCACCTCCGCCTCGGAGCCGGCCATCTTCGAGGCCAGGCTCACCTCCGCCCAGTTGGCATAGCCCAGCCGTTGCGCCTGCTGCTGGCGCAATTCCAGGATCCGCTCGATCACCAGCCCGTTGTCCCGCTCGCCGCCGGAGGCCCGGCTCACGTGGGCCTTGTACACCCGCTCGCGCAGATCGCGGCGGCGGCTGTACTGCAGGAACGGGCCATAGCGGGGCATGTCCAGACCCATCAGCCAGGGTCCGGCCGCCGCCGTGGCTTCCCCATCGCCGGCGGCAGCGGCGGCGGCGGCCAGCTGGGCGCGGATGCTCTGCGGCAACCCCTCCACCTCCGCCGCCGCGGTGAGTCGCAGGGTCCAGGCGTTGGTGGCATCCAGCAACCGGTTGCCGAAGCTGGTGGAGAGCTCCGCCAGGTCCTGACTGGCGGCGTTGAAGGCCTCCTGGGCCTCCCCCCTCAGCGCCACGCCGCGCAGCTCCATGTCCCGCAGCTCAGCCGCGAGAATGCGCCGCTGGGCGCCATCCAGGTCGTCCCGCTCCGAGAGGCGCTTCAGGGCGGCGTGGATCACCTGGCTCTGGCCGGCCCGGTTGCCGAAGGCCACCACCGCCCCCTGCTGGCGGGCGTGCGCTTCCCGCAGCTCCGAGCTGTTGCACACCCCGTTGAGGTGGCCCACCACCCCCCAGCTCCAGCGCAGCCGCTCCCCCAACCGGTGCAGCGGATCCATCACCCCATGCCACTCCAGGGCTCGGCCGCTGGCCACGGCCTCGTCCAGGTGGCTTTCGATCTGGGTGAGCTCGGCCTCCAGCTGGGCCATCAGCTCGGGGATGTGGGTGTCGACGTGCTCCGGCCGAATCGCCTCAAAGGGCGGCAGGCCCTCGCCGATCAGCAGCGGTGGCGGGAGCTGGGCGGTCACGGCCATCGGCACGGGGGAGATCTGCCCCCATTCCAACGGATCGCGACCGCCCCTGGGGTCAGCCGGCGACGGGGGCGCTGGCGAGGGCCGCCAGGCCCACCTGGCCCAGTTCCGTGGCGAGGGCATTGGTGCTGGCTTCGTACAGGTCGATCGCCACCCGCGGCCAGAAGCCGATCACCAGGGTGGGCACCAGCAGGGTGAGGCCGATCACCAGCTCCCGGGGCCGCATGTCGCCCACCACCGCCAGGGCCGGAATCCGGGGGCCGAAGAACACGCGGCGGCAGAGGGAGAGCAGATAGATGGGAGTGAGCACCAGGCCGATCGCCGCCAGCACCACGGCGATCACCCGGAAGGGGATGGTGAAGTCGTCGCTGGCGGTCAGCCCCAGGAACACCGTGATCTCGCTCACGAAGCCACTCATCCCGGGCAGCGCCAGGGAGGCCAGGCAGCTGGCGAGGAAGAAGGCGAAGGTCACCGGCAACGCCTTGGCCAGACCGCCCATGTTCGGGATGGACAGGGTTTCGGTGCGCTCGTAGAACACGCCGGTGATGAAGAACATCGCCGCGGCGATCAAGCCATGGCTGATCATCTGCAACATCGCCCCGCTCAGCCCCAGGGCGTCGATCGCGCCGATGCCCACCAGCACGAAGCCCATGTGGCTCACCGAACTGCAGGCGATGCGCCGTTTCACATTGTCCTGGGCGAAGGCGTTCAGGGCGCCGTAGATGATGTTGACGATGCCCAGCACGATCAGGGCCGGCGCCAGCAGGCGGTGGGCCTCCGGCAGCATCTGCACGTTGAAGCGCAGCAGGGCGTAGCCACCCATCTTCAGCAGAACGCCGGCCAGCAGCATCGACACCGGCGCATTCGCCTCCCCGTGGGCGTCGGGCAGCCAGGTGTGCAGGGGGAAGATCGGCAGCTTGACGCCGAAACCCACCAAAAAGCCGAGGTAGCAAAGCAGGCCGAGGCTGCCGCCGGGGCTGCGGGCCGCCAGTTCCCCGAGGTTCAGGGTGAAGGGGCCATTGAGGGCGAGGGCCAGGCCGCTGATCAGGATCAGCAGGGAAGCGGTGGCCGTGTAGAGGATGAATTTGGTGGCGGCGTACTGGCGCTGCTTGCCGCCCCAGATCGCGATCAACAGGTAGACAGGCACCAGCTCCAGCTCCCAGGCGAGGAAGAAGAGCAGGAAGTCCTGGGACAGAAACACCAGGCTCTGGGCGGAGGCCTGCAGCAGGATCAGGGCGAAGTAAAGGCGGGTCTTGCGGGCAATGTTCCAGCTGGCCGCCGCTGAGAGAAAGGTGACCAGGCCGCTGAGCACGACCAGCGGGGCCGAGAGGCCGTCGGCGCCGAGGGACCACTCCAGGCCCAGGGCCGGCACCCAGGCCACCCGCTCCACCAGCTGCAGACCCGCCTGATCCCCCTGGAAATCCCGGGCGAAGCACCAGAGCATCAGGCCCAGATCCGCCAACAGCGTGACGAGGGCGACGCTGCGGGGCAGCTTCGGATCGCTGGGATCACCGGGCAGCAGGGGCATCAGCAGGGCCGCCGCCGCGGGCAGCAGCACGATCAGGCTGAGCCAGGGGAAGGCAGCGGAGGACGCGACCGGCAGGGGGAGGGAGGCGTCCATCACGGGCGAAAACGTGCGGCGGGGAGAAGCGGATCAATCCGCCGCCACCAGCATGGATCGGGGGCGGGTCCGGCTGGGGCTGAGCATATCTACCCATCCAATGGACCGGGCGACTTCTGCGCTCAGTCGCCCGCCACCAGGGGACGCCAGACGCTGCCCCGCAGCTGCAGGCCCACCACCACATGCCGGCTGCTCACCCCCTCCGCCTTCCAGGCCGCCACCATCGCCTCCCCCACCGCCTCCGCCGTCTCCGCAGGGCCGAGGGCCAGCAAAGACGGGCCGGCGCCGCTGATCACACAGCCCCAGGCACCGGCCGCCAGCGCCGCCTCCCGCGTCGCCCGGCCCCCTTGGATCAGGCCCCAGCGGTAGGGCTCGTGAATGCGGTCATGCATGCCATCGCTGATCAGATCCCCATTGCCCGTGCGCAGGCCCTGCAGCAGCAGGGTGAGGGCCCCGAGGTTGAGCACCGCGTCCTGGATCGGGATGCTGCGGGGCATCGCCCGCCGCGCATCGCTGGTGCTCAGCCGGATGCCGGGGATCGCCACCACCGCCTTCACCGCCTCGGACCATTCGCAGCGCAGAACGCGCCAGCGCTGCGAGGCGGCCTTGGCCGTCAGGCAGAGCCCGCCCACCAGGGAGGGCACCACGTTGTCGGGGTGGCCCTCCAGCTCGATCGCAAGCTCCAGCAGCTTCTCGCGGCTGAGCGGCTCGCCCATCAGGGCATTGGCACCCACCAGGCCGGCCACGATCGCGGTGGCGCTGCTGCCCAGCCCCCGGGCCGGCGGCACCGCCAGCTCCACCCGCGCCCGCAGGGCCACCGCTTCGGCCCCCGCCTCACGCCACACCCGCTGGGCGGCGCGGTACACGAGGTTGTCGGGCCCGCCGCGCAGGTGGGTGCCCTCGCTCCCCTCGATGATCAGGTCGAAGCGCTCGCCATCCCCCTCGATCACATCCAGCGCGAAGCGGTTGCCGAGATCGAGGGCGGCTCCGAGGCAGTCGAAACCCGGTCCGATGTTGGCCGTGGTGGCGGGGACGTCCACCACCACCCCCTGGCCGATCTGGGGGCGCTCCATGCCAGCACATTCACGATTCGCCACTCTCGCAGTCGGCCGAGCCGGGGGCGCCCCTCAGCCCAGCAACGCCACGGCCCGCCAGGCGGCGCTGAAGGGACCCACGGCCGGATCGATCACCGCCTGGATCGGCATGGTGTCCAGGGCTGGGCGCAGCCGCCCTTTGGCGAGGAAGGCTTCCTGAAAGGGGCGCGCCCGCAGCCCCTCCAGCAGCTTGGCGGCGGTGCCGCCGGCCAGCCACACCCCGCCGCGGCTGAGGCAGGCCAGGGCCAGATCCCCCACCACCGATCCGTAGGCCTCCAGCCAGAGGTCGAGCGCTTGGGCGGCCAGGGGATCCCCCCGGCCCGCCGCCGCCGCC